>NZ_JBIRGD010000015.1:0-250748 GCF_044327805.1 Streptomyces sp. NPDC018019
CCCTTACGCCCCGTGTGGGGGGGTGGGCGTCGTGGGGCCGCCCTCCTGGTTGGGGGGGGCCGGCCGGGCCCCCGGGGGGGGGGGGGGGGGGGGGGGGGGGGGGGGGGGGGGGGGGGGGGGGGGGGGGGGGGGGGGCGGCTCTTCCGGGGCCCCTCCCCCTCCCCCCCCCCGCCCCACCCCGCCCCGCCCCCACCCCCTCAGCGGTTACTCCCTGATCTCCCCGTCCCCGCCCAGCCCCAGGTACCGGCGCGTGAAGTCCAGTTCCAGGCGGACCTGCTTGATGCGTTCCTCGACGACCAGCGAGCCGTGGCCGGCGTCGTAGCGGTACACCTCGTGCGGGTGGCCGCGCTTCTTCAGGCGGTCGACGTAGTTCTCCACCTGGCGGATGGGGCAGCGCGGGTCGTTGACGCCGGCGGAGATGTAGACCGGCGCGCGCACCGCGTCCACGTACGTCAGCGGGGAGGACGCCTCGAAGCGCTCCGGGACCTCCTCCGGCGTCCCGCCCAGCAGCGTGCGGTCCATCGCCTTCAGCGCTTCCATCTCGTCGTGGTACGCCGTGACGTAGTCCGCCACCGGGACCGCCGCCAGGCCCAGCGCCCACGCCTCCGGCTGGGTGCCCAGCCCGAGCAGCGTCAGATAGCCGCCCCACGAGCCGCCGGACAGCACCAGCCGCTCCGGGTCGGCCAGCCCGGAGGAGACGGCCCACTCCCGCACCGCCGCGATGTCCTCCAGCTCGATCAGCCCGACGCGGTGCTTGAGCGCGTCCGTCCACGCACGGCCGTAACCCGTCGAGCCGCGGTAGTTCACCCGCACCACGGCGAAGCCGTGGTCCACCCATGCCGCGGGCCCGGACGCGAAAGCGTCGCTGTCGTGCCACGTCGGGCCGCCGTGGATCTCGAAGACCGTCGGGAACGGGCCATCACCGGCCGGCCGCTGCACCAGCGCGTGGACCGTGCCACCGGGGCCCTCCACCCACGCGTCCGTCACCGGCACCGACGCCGGCGCCTTCATGCCGGGCGGGTCCAGGACGACCCGCCCGCTCGTGGAACGCACCTCCGGCGGCTGCGCGGCCGACGACCAGAGGAACTCCACCGCGCCGTCCGGCCGCGCCGTCGCCCCGGAGATCGTCCCGGCGGGCGTCTCGACGCGGGTCAGCGTCCGGGTCAGCGGCTCGTAGCGCCACAGCTCGGCGCGCGCCCGGAACTCGTGCTCCACCAGCAGGGCCGAGCCGTCCGGATACCAGTCGGCGGCCACGTCGCCCGGCAGGTCGATCTCCAGGGCGCTCTCCTCGCCGGACAGCGGGTCCCAGATCATCGGCTCCCAGCGCCCGCGCCGCTGGTGCCCCACCAGCAGCCGGGAGTCGCCGTCCACCGGCGCGAAGCCCATCACCGAAAGGCCCAGCTCCTCGGTGCCGCCCTTGGTGTCGTCCAGTTCGGCGACGGTCGAGCCGTCCGGCCGCACCACGCGGATCGCGGAGTGCATCGCGTCACCGTGCTCGGTGTGCTCGACGGCGATCAGCGAACCGTCGTGCGACAGCGCGCCCACACCCGCCGACTCGCGGTGCCGGTAGATCTCCACCGGCTGCTGTCCGGGCCGTACGACATGGACGGTGGTGCCGTCCTCGTCCGTGGAGCGGCCGATCACCGCCGTGCCGTCCCGGCCGAGCGCCAGGCCCGCCGGGTACGAGGGTTCCAGCCCCGGTGCGGCCGGCTCGTCCGCGCCGCCGCCGAACGGCTGCCGCATCCAGACGCCGAACTCGTCCCCGTCGGTGTCGGAGAACCACCAGATCCACTCGCCGTCCGGCGTCAGGGTGCCGTCCGTCGTACCGTTCGGACGGTCCGTGACCTGCCGCTGCTCGCCGCTGGACCGGTCCCAGGCGTACAGCTCGAAGGTGCCGGTCGCGTTCGAGACGAACAGGGAACGGTCCGGGGCGTCCTCGGCCCACTCGGGCAGGCCGACCCGTGGCGCCCGGAAGCGCTTCTCCCAGTCCGGCACGGCCGTGGGGGAGCCGGCCGCCCCCGGGGCGCCCGCCCCGGAAGCGTCGGTGTTGGCGTTGGTGGTCTCGTCAGTCATGGCCCCATTCTGCGCAGGGTCGGAGAAAATCCGCTGACACGGCCCCCAGCCTGTGGATAACTTCGGCGCATGCTGACGCACACGGGACCTGAGGACTGGCGGGCGGCCAACCGGGCCATGTGGGACGAGCGGGTTCCCCTCCACCTCGCGAGCGACTTCTACGACCAGGACGGCTTCCGCCGGAGCCGGGACGTCATCCGCGACTTCGAGGTGGCGGAGGTCGGCGACGTCACCGGCAGGACGCTCGTGCACCTCCAGTGCCACATCGGCCAGGACACCCTGTCCTGGGCCCACCGCGGCGCCTCTCACGTGGTCGGCGTGGACTTCTCCGAGCCCGCCGTCGAGGCCGCCCGCGCCCTGGCCGCCGAGCTCGGCATCGGCCCGGACCGCGCCACCTTCCTCACGGCCGACGTGTACGACGCCCCCGCGGCCGTCGCCGCCTCCGCCACGGCCCCCGGCGCGTACGACATCGTCTACACCGGCCTCGGGGCGCTCTGCTGGCTCCCGGACATCCGCGGCTGGGCCGAGACGGCCGCCTCGCTCGTCGCGCCCGGCGGCTTCCTCTACCTCGCCGAGTTCCACCCGCTCACCGACGCCCTGGACGACGAGAGCGGCTCGCGCATCGCCCACGACTACTTCAGCCGCGACGCCTGGATCGACGAGAGCCCCGGTACGTACACGGACTTCTCGGCCCGCACGGTCCACAACCGCCGGGTCGAATGGCAGCACACCCTCGGCGACGTGGTCTCCGCGCTGGCCGCGGCGGGCCTGCGCCTGGAGTTCCTGCACGAGCACGACATGACGATGTTCCAGCGCTTCGGCTCGCTGGAACGCGGGGACGACGGCTACTACCGGCTGCCCGCCGACCGCCCCCGCGTCCCGCTCATGTACTCGCTGAAGGCGACGCGCCCGTAAGGCTCACGCTTCGCCCCCGGAGCGCACCCCGCCGGCAAGGCTCACGCACCGCCCCGGAGCGCACCCCGCCGGTGCGGGATCAGACGAACTTCTGCGGCCGGTGCCACAGCGCGTCGTCCGTGCCGCGGAAGAACAGCTCCAGCCGCCTGTCGCGGTTGATGCCGATCACCGGGTCGCCGCCGACGTTGCGCACCACCTCGAAGTGGCCGCTCCAGTCCACGCCGTTGATCCGCGACTGCTCGGCCGCGTACATGTGGCCGTTGGTGCTGTGGTGGAAGACCACCAGCCGCCCGTCGGCCGCGCGCGCCAGCGCCGGGGTGCCCTGGACACCGCCGGCCAGGCTGGACGCCGAGGTCCAGGAGTCGTACCCGGCCTTCTGCTGGATGTGCCACAGCTGGGTGTCCGTACCGCGGAAGAACACCTGGATGCGCTGGTCGGAGTCGAGACCGGCCTCGACGCCGCCGCCGATGTTCCGTACGAGCTCGAAGTGGCCGCTCCAGGAGTCGCTGGAGTCGGGGACCTTCTGCTGGTTGTCGTAGAGGTTGCCGTTGGTGCTGTGGTGGAAGACCTCCAGCTTGCCGTCGCCGGCCCGGGCCACCGCCGGGTTGCCCTGGACGCCGCCGGCCAGGCTGGACGGCGCCACCCAGTTCTCGTACTCGATGTTCTGCTGGTAGACGTGCCACAGCTGGGTGTCCGTGCCGCGGAAGAAGACGTCGAGGCGTCCGTCGGCGTTCATGGCGGGGACCGGGTCGCCGCCGATGTTGCGCACGAGGATGTCGTCCGGGCTGAAGCCGACGTTGACGGCCCCCTGCCGTACGTGGTGCAGGTGCCCGTCCGCTCCCTTGTAGAACACGGAGATCCGGCCGTCCACGCCGCGGATCGCGTTGGGCTCGCTGCCCAGCACGCCGCCCAGGTTCTCCCAGTCGCTCCAGCCGCCGTCGCGCTTCTGCCAGATCGTCCACAGGGCCTGTTCACTCTTGCCGCGGGCGAACACCTGCAGCCGGCCGTCGGCGTTGGGGGCCACGGACGGGTTGCCGACGATCTGCCCGTGCAGGGACGTGACCTCGTCCCAGGCCATGCCGGGGGTGGTGGGGATGTCGACCATGATCGCTCTCTTTCGTGCGTACGAGTGGAGCAGGTCGGCGCACAGGCTAGCCACGGGAACGCGGGCCGAGAACGCGGAGCGGTCGATTGACCGGAACCATCCGCGATACCCGGCCAAGAGCGGCATAGGGGGCTTTGTGGCCGCTGGGTTCCTTGGGCTCCTGGTACGCGCGCCGCCGCGTGCCCGGCGGCCTCCAGGACCGGGGACCCGAACCCGCCACCTACAGGTCCGGACACCCGGCCCATCGCCTAGTCGAGACCGCGGGCCCGTTGGAACCGCGCCAGGCCGTCGGCCAGGTCGACCACCGGATCCGGATAGTCCGGCCCCGCCCGCCCCGCGGCGCGCGTCCGCTTCCACGGCTGGTGGACCGCGCCGCCCTCCAGGCCCGGTACGTCCGCCAGCTCCGGCACCCAGCGCCGCACGTACGCGCCGTCCGGGTCAAAACGCTTCGCCTGGGCCAGCGGGTTGAGAACCCGGTTGGGGCGGGTGTCGGTGCCGGTGCCCGCCGCCCACTGCCAGTTCAGCTGGTTGTTGGCGAGGTCGCCGTCCACCAGGAGCGACAGGAAGTGCGCCGCGCCGAGCCGCCAGTCCAGGTACAGCGTCTTCGTCAGGAAACTCGCGGTCAGCAGCCGCGCGCGGTTGTGCATCCACCCCTCGTGGGCGAGCTGCCGCATCGCCGCGTCCACGATCGGATAGCCGGTGCGCCCGGTACGCCACGCCTCGGCCTCCTGCTCGTCGCGGCGCCAGCGGTCGCGCCGCGCCCGGTAATCGGCGTGCGCCGCGGCGGGGCGCGCCGCGAGCACCTGGTGGTGGAAGTCCCGCCAGGCCAGCTGCCGTACGAAGGCCGCGGCGCCGGCCCCCTCCCCGCCGGCCTCGCGCGCACGGTGGACCAGCTCGACGGCGGACAGCGTGCCGAAGTGCAGATGCGGCGAGAGGCGGGACGTCGCGTCCCCGGCGAGGTCGTCCTGCCGCTGCGCGTAGCGGTCGAGCGGGCCGCGCAGCCACGCCGTCATCCGGCGGCGGCCCTCGGTCTCGCCGCCCGCCGCCAGCCCCGGCGACACCCCGGACACGTCGTGGCGCCGCGGTACGGGCCCGGAACCGGCCGTGTCGGGGACCCGCAGCCGCCGCGGCGCCCGCAGCACGTCGCGATGGCGCTCGGCCTGCCAGCGGCGGAAGTACGGCGTGAAGACCGCGAAGTGATCGCGGCCGGCCGGGGTGACGCTGCCCGGCGCGAGGGCGGTGACCACCGCGTCGTGCACGTGCAGCCGCCGCCCGTCGGCCTCCAGTACCCGCCGCAGCCGCTCCTCCCGGCGGTGCGCGTACGCGCTGACACCGCCCGCGATGTGCACGTCCCGGGCGTCCGCCGCCGCGGCGACCTGCGCGGCCTGCTCGACGACGTCTCCCGTACGGATGACGAGCCGGCCGCCGCGGGCCCGTAGCGCGCCGTCCAGGTCCGCCAGGCAGTCGGCCAGGAACGCGCGGCGGTTGGGCACGTCGAACCCCGCGGCCCGTACGCCGTCGTCCACGACGAACAGCGGCACGACGCCGTCCTCGCTCTTCGCGGCGGCGTGCAGCACGGGGTTGTCGTGGACCCGCAGGTCGGAGGTGAACAGAGCGATCGAGACAGCGGGCATGGGGTGCTCCCGGGCGGGGTGTGGGGGAGAGAGGGGAAGGGGGAGAGATGCGGAGGGGGTACCGCCCGCTCCCTCCGCATCTCTCCCCTCCTCTTCCCCTTCTGTCCCCTTCTGTCCCCTTCCGTCCCGTTCTGGCGGAACAGTGCGCCCGGTGGCGGACCCGTGAACACGGTGGCGCCCCGCGCCCCCGGGCGGCGCGCGCCTCAGACGTCCAGCTCCGTCTCGACCTGCCGCAGGCGGTCCCGCGCGGTGTCCAGGTCGCTGCTGGCCCGGTCCAGGACGAGGTAGACGAAGATGCCCTGGCAGCTGCGGCGGGTGAGCGGGCGGATGAGGTGCAGTTCGTCGTCCAGGGTGATCAGGATGTCCTCGACCCGCTCGGGGCGGTAGCCGAGGAGTTCCAGGGTGAACAGCTTCGCCCGCACCACGTCGGTGTCCCCGCGCGCCGCCGCTTCCAGGTCCGGGCCGGCCGGATCGCCGACCGCGCCGAGGGTGAGACGGCTGAAGTAGTCGACCACCGAAGCGCCGAGTACGCCTTTGAGCTGTACCAGTTCCCGCAGCGTCTCATCGATGCCTGCCATGGCCACCTGCCCCGGACGCTCGGGCCCGCTCGCACGCCGAATAGACCGCCGGCCAGACTTCCCGGCACACCAGGAGCGCACCGCGGCGGCCGCATAGTTCATCTTGGCACGACTGGCCGGATGGTGACGCTCCATCAGGGGAGGCGGCCGGCGTCGGTGACGCGCTGTCCACCGGCTCCACCGGCTCCACCGGCACCTCCCGGCCGTACGTGAGCGCGCGACGCACGGCCCGCACCGTCAGGCGGCGGCCGTGGCGATGATCTCGTCCGCCGCGCGCTGCCCGCTCGCCACGCAGTCGGCGACGCCCACCCCGTCGTACGCGGCGCCGCACAGCCGCAGCCCCGGCAGCCTGGACAGCCCGTTGCGGACCCGGGTCACACGGGCCGGATGCCCGACCGCGTAGTGCGGCAGCCCGCCGATCCACCGGGTCACGTCCGTCGCCACCGGCCGCGCGGTCAGCCCGGTGGCCTCGGCCAGGTCGTGCAGCGCGGCGCCCACGAGGTCGGCGTCGTCCAGGTAGAGGACTTCCTCCTGGCCGTACCGCCCGATGGACGTGCGCAGGACGAAGAGGTCCTTGGCCCGCTCCGACAGCCAGTCCCACTTGCGCGTCAGGAACGTGGACGCCTTGATGGTGTGCCCGTCCCCCGGCGGTACGAGGAAGCCGCACCGGCCGTCGAACGCGGTCAGCCCCTCCAGGTGCGAGCGCCGGAACGCCATCGTGACCAGCGCCATCGACGCGTACGCGACCTCGGACAGCTCGGCCGCCGCGAGCGGCGCCTCGGCGGCGAGCAGGGTGGCCGCGGACCAGGCCGGGGTCGCCAGCACCAGGCCGTCGCACAGCAGGGTGCGGGCGGCGGTGCGCACCTCCCAGCCGTACGCGGAGCGGGTCAGCGCGAGGGCCGGGGTGTTGCGCAGGATCGCCCCGCCGGCGGCGCGTACCGCGTCGGCCACGGCGCTCGCGAGGGTGCCCGCGCCCCCGTCCAGCCCCAGGTAGTCGGGGCCGCCGCGGGACAGGTCCGGGATCGTGTGCGCCACCCCGGCACCCGCCCGGCCCGCCCCCGGGCCCGGCCGGGCGAACTCGGGCCGGGGCCGCGGCACGAGCGGCCCCGAGCGCGGCCGGTCGGCGATCCGCCGCTGCTCCGCGACGCGCCGTTCCTCGGCGATCTCCCGCTCCGCGGCCAGCCGCCGTTCCTCCGCGGTGCGCTGTTCGGCGAGGTGCCGCTGCTGCTCGGCCGTCCGCCGCCGCACCCTCCGTACGCCGGTGAGCAGCGCGCCGTCGCGCCGCGCGGCCTCGAAGAGCTGCGGTACGGCGGCCCGCAGGGACACCTCGTAGGTGTCGGCCGTGCGGGCCCTGCCGAGGACGTCCCGGCCGCGGCAGCTCGGGATCGGCCGCAGGCCGCCCCGTGTCCACAGCGCGGCGTCCGTCGCGGCCGGGACCCGCAGCCGGTCGCCCAGGCCGACCTCCCGCGCCAGCTCCACCGCTTCCGGCCGGGGCACGCGCAGTGCCTCGGCGCCCAGGTCGACCGGTGTTCCGGCGATCTCGCCGGAGCGCAGCTTGCCGCCGAGCCGGCCGGTGGATTCCAGCAGCGTCACGCGCAGACCGGCGCCGGTGAGCCGGTGGGCGGCGGCGAGGCCCGCGATGCCGCCGCCGATGACGACGACGTGCTGGGCGAGCGCCCGCCCGGCGGGGGCGGCCGATCCGGACGAGGCGGTGACCCCGGTGCCGGGAGAAGCCCCGGTGACACGGGCGGCGGCACGGTCGGGCCGGTGCCCGGCCCCGGCGCGTACGGCGGCTGAGGTCGTCGGCACGCTCATGATCCGGCTCCTTCGAACGCGGTGCCCGCCGGTGCCGTGCCCCCGCGGACCACGGCCGGTCCGCCGGTCGCGGTGCGGGGGGACGGACGCAGGATGTCCGAGACCGGGTCGTGCCGGATGCTGCCGGCCGGCATCCCGGAGGCGGTCAGCCGCGCGACGGTCGTCTCGACCACCGCGGTCGGGCCGCTGACGTACGCCAGGTGCCCGGACCAGTCACCGTGCCGCGTCACGGCCTCGGCCACCGCCTCGGCCAGTGCGTCGCAGCCGTCCCCGTCCGGTCCGAAGGCGGTGCCGGGCCGCCCCCCGATCACGGGCGTCACCCGCAGCCACGGCCGCCGCCGCTCCAGCTCGGACGGCGGCCCCGCGTCGTACAGGCCGGCGAAGCTGTGCGCGCCGAGGAACAGCCGTACGTTCCGGTGCCGGCGGCGCGCGGACAGGTCCTCCAGCAGCGCCTTCACGGGCGCCCAGCCGGTGTCGGCGGCCACCAGGACCAGATCGCTCGCCAGCTCGTCGTCCAGCGTCATCGACCCGCGCGCGGGGCCGACGCGCAGCGTGTCACCGGTCCGGGTGCGCGCCACCAGGGCCTCGCTCACACCGCCGGTGCACGTCTGCCGTACGTGGAACTCCAGCTCCCCGTCGGGCCGGGGCGCGCAGGCGATCGAGTACTGCCGCCACGCCTGCGGCAGCAGCGGCGACTCCAGGGCCGCGAACTGCCCGGCGCGGTACGGATACGGCTCGTTCGTGCGCACTCGCAAAACCGCGAGGTCCGGGCGGCGCCGCTCGTGCGCGGTCACCGTAGCCTGCCAGTACGGCGGTTCGGCCAGGGCGGCTTCGGCACCGCGGACCATGGCCGCCACGGCGAACCGCAGCATCCGCACCCACGCCTGCTCCACGGCGTCGGCCCAGCGCGGACCCGCCGTGCGGCGCAGCGCCTCGCACAGCGCCGCCTCGAACGCCTCGAAGTGCACCGGACGCACCCCGAGCTTGCGGTGGTCGCGGCCGAGCCGCCCGAAGACCTCGGCGATGTCGTCGGGCCGGTGCAGGTTCTCGATCAAGTACCAGAAGGCGCGCGCCAGATGGGCGCGCTGGAACTCCATCGACTCGGGGAACAGCGACCGCAGGTAGGGCCACCGCCGGAACATCGCCTCGTAGAGATGGGTGATCAGCTCCCCGAAGGGCGTCACGAGTTCCAGGTACTCGGTGATGACGCGCTGGTCGGCCGCGCCGTCGTAGGAGGCGGGATCGAGGTCCGCCGCGTCCCGGGTGGGGGACCCGGACCCGGAGGCGCTCGCGGGCCCGGCGATGGCACGAGGGCCGCCCGCCGAGCCGGACGCCAGCCGCTGCGGGGCGGCCGACTCGGTCTCCGGGCGCGGCGAGAGGATGCGCCGCCGCAGCCGCATGGCCTCGTGACGGGCCAGCAGGGCGTGGTAATCGTCGTTGACGGTACTCATGAGCGCACGGCCCGATCGGTGACGGCGGCCGGGGCGGGAGCGGGGGCGGAGGGGGAGACCGGGAGGGCCGGAACGGCGCGGAGCGCCCGGGCAGTGCGGGCATACGACGCGAGGCGTGGCATGAGCGGACCTCCTGAAGGGGATGGGGCGCGCCAGTATGGCACTGGGCAAAGGAGACCGAACGGCCCTATTCCCCCAGGACTTCCGGCCCTCGCGGGGGACCGCCGGCCGGGTGTGTGATGCCCTGCGCACCCCCTCGCGCGCGTCACCCCCGGGCCCCCACCGGACGGGGGCCCAACGCGCGCGGGGATACTGGGTGTTACGGCGGTGACCGGGCCACCGGGCCCGGGCGGCCGCCGGCCGGACCGTCCCGCCCGGACCGGCGTCCCGCGCCCCCGGCCGACAGATCGAGAGCCGAATGAACCAGAACACCGGGTCCAACGGGCCCACCGGTCCCGACGCACCGCCCCTGCGCGTGTTCATCCTCGACGACCACGAGGTGGTCCGCCGGGGCGTGCGCGACCTCCTGGACGCGGAGGACGGCATCGAGGTCGTGGGGGAGGCGTCCAGCGGGGCCGAGGCGCTGGCCCGGGTGCCCGCCGTACGGCCGCAGGTGGCGGTGCTCGACGTACGGCTGGGGGAGCGCGGCGAGTCGGCGGGCGGCGACCACGAGGGCATCGAGGTCTGCCGTGAACTGCGCGCCCGGATGCCGGAACTGGCCTGTCTGATGCTCACGTCCTTCGACGACGACGAGGCGCTGTTCGACGCCATCATGGCGGGCGCGGCCGGATACGTCCTCAAGCAGATCAACGGCTCCGACCTGGTGAACGCGGTACGGACGGTGGCGGCCGGCAAGTCGATGCTGGACCCGCGCACGGCGTCCCGGGTGATGGCGCGGCTGCGCGCCCCGCAGCAGGCCGAGGCGTCCCCGCAGTCCGAACTGGACCGGCTGGCGCCCCGGGAGCGCGAGATCCTGGAGCTGATCGGCGAGGGGCTGACCAACCGGGAGATCGCGGACCGGCTGTTCCTCGCGGAGAAGACGGTGAAGAACCGTATCTCCACGATCCTGTCCAAGCTGGGGGTGGGGCGGCGCGTCCAGGCCGCGGTGATCGCCGGGCGCATCCGGGGACAGCAGGAGCAGCGCGGCGCCCGGTAGGGACGGGCGCGCCGACGGCGCGGGAGCGGAGGTGATCCGCCCCGCGCCGTTCCTATACGCGTATCCCCCTCCGCAACGTCCCTGTCCGGCCGCGCCGTTCGGTGGTCCGGCCGGCCGTTCCGGAGAGGACCCTCGGCCTCCGTCCCGGCCCGCACGGCCCTATGGCGCCAAAGGTGCCGCCACCGAAGCTGGTGTGGCCGGGAAGAGCCGGGTCTCTCTCCCCCGTGCTGAAGGCTCTTCCCGGCGAGTTCAAGTCATGCGCCAGAGGTGAAGGACACAGACCCGGTGGACGGTTCGGATACACGTACGCAAACAGACCCCGGGGCGCACGGCGGCTCCGGCGCCCCGGCCCGGCCCGCCACCGAGCCGGGTACCCACCGGGACCCGGACGGGCACGGGGGCGGGGCGGGCCCGGCCGGCCCCGCCCCCGGCATCCCGCACGCCTCCCCGGTCCGCCGCCGCTTCCCGGTGGAGTGGCTGACCACCACCGACCACAAGCAGATCGGGACGCTCTACCTCGTCACCGCCTTCGTCTTCTTCCTCGTCGGCGGCCTGATGGCGCTCCTGATGCGCGCCGAACTTGCCCGGCCCGGCACGCAGATCATGTCGAACGAGCAGTTCAACCAGGCGTTCACGATGCACGGCTCGGTGATGCTGCTGCTCTTCGCGATGCCGCTGTTCACCGGCTTCGCGAACTGGCTGATGCCGCTCCAGATCGGTGCCCCGGACGTCGCCTTCCCGCGGCTGAACATGCTCGCCTACTGGCTGTTCCTGTTCGGTTCGCTGATCGCGGCGGCCGGTTTCCTCACCCCGCAGGGCGCCGCCGACTTCGGCTGGTTCGCGTACGCGCCGCTGTCGGACGCGGTGCACTCGCCCGGCGTCGGCGCCGACATGTGGATCATGGGGGTGGCGCTCTCCGGCTTCGGTTCCATCCTGGGCGCCGTCAACTTCATCACCACCATCATCTGCATGCGCGCCCCCGGCATGACGATGTTCCGGATGCCGATCTTCACCTGGAACGTGCTGCTCACCGCGCTGCTGATCCTGATGGTCTTCCCCGTGCTGGCGGCGGCGCTGTTCGCCCTCGAAATGGACCGCAAGTTCGGCTCGCACGTCTTCGACGCGGCCAACGGCGGCGCGCTGCTGTGGCAGCACCTGTTCTGGTTCTTCGGCCACCCCGAGGTGTACGTGCTGGCGCTGCCGTTCTTCGGCGTCGTCTCCGAGGTCATCCCGGTCTTCTCCCGGAAGCCGATGTTCGGCTACATCGGCCTGATCGCCGCGACGATCTCCATCGCGGGCCTGTCCGTCACCGTGTGGGCGCACCACATGTACGTGACCGGCGGTGTGCTGCTGCCGTTCTTCGCCTTCATGACGTTCCTGATCGCGGTGCCGACCGGGGTGAAGTTCTTCAACTGGATCGGCACCATGTGGAAGGGGTCGCTGTCCTTCGAGGCCCCGATGCTGTGGGCCACCGGGTTCCTCATCACCTTCGTCTTCGGCGGGCTGACCGGCGTCATCCTGGCCTCGCCGCCCATGGACTTCCACGTCTCCGACACCTACTTCGTCGTCGCGCACTTCCACTACACGCTCTTCGGCACGGTCGTGTACGCGATGTTCGCCGGCTTCCACTTCTGGTGGCCCAAGTTCACCGGCAAGATGCTGGACGAACGGCTCGGCAAGCTGACCTTCTGGACGCTCACCGTCGGCTTCAACCTGACCTTCCTCGTCCAGCACTGGCTCGGCGCGGCGGGTATGCCCCGCCGGTACGCCGACTACCTCGCGGCCGACGGCTTCACCACCCTCAACACCCTGTCCACCATCGGCTCGTTCCTGCTCGGCCTGTCCTTCCTGCCGTTCTTCTACAACGTGTGGAAGACCGCGAAGTACGGCAAGAAGGTGGAGGTCGACGACCCCTGGGGCTACGGCCGGTCCCTGGAGTGGGCCACGTCCTGCCCGCCGCCCCGCCACAACTTCACCTCGCTGCCCCGCATCCGCAGCGAATCCCCGGCCTTCGACCTGCACCATCCGGAGGTGTCCGCGCTCGAAGCGGCCCACAACTGACCCGTCGCCCCCGTCCCGTCCCGCCGCCTCCCGGAATCAGGAACCCCATGTCCACCGATGTCCTGGCGCTGGGCGCCGCCGTCCTCACCGCCGCGGGCAGCGTCTGGTGGCTGCCCGCCCTCCTCGACCTGCGCGCGGGCCCCGACCGCCCGCTGGCCCTGCGGATCGCCGCCGTCTCGTGCCTGATCCTGTGGGCCACCCCCGCCGTGCTGGCGGTGCTCCTCCTCCTGGCCGCCGCCTGGCCCGCCCTGGCCGCCACGGTGGCCACCGGCAGCACCGCCTCGGCGGCGGTCCGCATCGTCGCCGCCTGCCACCGCTCCCGGGAGCAGCGGGAGGAGGCACAGCGCTGGTCGGCCCTCCACCTGGGCCACCCGCCGGCCCCGCGTCCGGCCCCGCGTCCGGCCCCGCGTCCGGCCCCGCGTCCGGCCCCGCGTCCGGCCCCGCGTCCGGCCCCGCGTCCGGCCCGGCACCCGGGGCGTCTCCGGGGCCGTGCCCGGGACCGGGGGCGGCTGGCCTAGGTGTGGGGGCGTGTTCAGCGGGAGTCCTGGGGTCCCGGGGCTCCCGCTTGAGCGGCGGTGCGTGGCGTCAGCGTGCGAACTTTTCGATGGCCGCCGGGGTGACGGGGGTGAAGAAGTTGACGAGGTTGCCGTCGGGGTCGCGGAACAGCAGCGACCGGTTGCCCCAGGGCATCGTGGTGGGCCCGTTGACGAAGTCGGTGACGAAGCCGGTCAGGTTCTGGTGGACGCGGTCCACGTCGTCGACGAGGAACTCGGTGATCACGCTGTGGTTGTCCGCCGGGCGGGCAGAGCCCGGGGCGAACAGCGGGACGGTGCGGGTGCCGGCGATCGCGAGGGTGCCGCCCGCGGTCCTGAGTTCGGCGAATTCCTCGGTGGCCCACGTCGCCCGCGCCCCTGTGGCTCGCTCGTAGAACTCGACGAGGCGCGCCACGTCGCCGGTGATGATGCGGATCGAGACGAACTCCATGGGAATCTCCTTGGCTGTGCTGAAGGCGTGCACGCCGGAGGCTAGGTGGAATAGGGGACAGAATCGGTCCTGTATTCGCGTTAGGCTGCGGATATGCCCCGTCCCACCGGCCGCGTGCTGACACTCCTGGAGCTGCTGCAGTCGGGCGGCACCCGGACGGTGGCCGAACTCGCCGACCGGCTCGGCGTCGAAGGGCGCACCGTACGGCGGTATGTGGGCCAGCTGATCGACCTGGACGTGCCCGTGGAATCGGTGCGCGGCCGCTACGGCGGGTACCGGCTCGCTCCCGGGTACCGCTTGCCTCCGCTCATGCTCAGCGACGACGAGGCGCTGGCCGTGCTGCTCGGCCTGCTCGCCGGCCGCCGGGCAGGGCTGACGACGGCCGAGCGCACGGCGAGCGAGACGGCGACGGCGAAGATCCGGCGGGTGCTGCCCCAGCACCTCGCCCGCCGGCTCGACACACTGCTGGAATCCCTCGCCTTCACGGAACGGCCCGGTGAGTTCGACACCCCGGACGCCGGGGTTCTGCTCACCATCGCCGATGCGGTGTGCCACCACCGGCCGGCCTCGATCCGCTACACCGACCGCGACGGACGGCGCAGCGAACGCACGCTGCACGCGTACGGGATCGTCGCCCATGCGGGCCGGTGGTACGTCACGGGCCAGGACGCCCGGACCGGCGAGGACCGGACCTTCCGGCTCGATCGCATCGCAGACGCGCGGACCCTGCCCGGCTCCTTCGAAGCGCCGGACGGCCCCGGTCCCGCCCAGCGCGTGCTGTCGGCGTTCGCCACGGCCGAGTACCGGCATGAGGTGACCTTGCGGATCCACGGGACAGTGGAGCAGATCCGCGCCCACCTTCCCGCCAGTGTCGCGCGCCTGGAGGAGTACGAGCCCGCGGCAGACCAGGACCGGGCGGCCGAGCGCTGGCTGCGCGTCGAGCTGCGGGCCGAGCGGCTCGACTGGTTGCCTCCGGTACTCGCCTCACTCGACCGGCCGTTCGTCATCGAGCGCCCCGATGAACTGCGCGACCGCGTCACCGCGCTCGCCGACCGCCTCGCGTCCTACGCACGCCGGGCGTGACCGCGACGAACCAGGAGATGGCACACCTAGGGCGCGCCAAGATGGCACACCTAGGGCGCGCCGGGCGGCCACCCGTACAGGCTCATGCCGCCGGGGTCGGCCAGGGCGCCGGTGAGGCCGGCGGCGGAGTACGGGAGGAGGCCGCCGGGCAGCGCGGTGACGGGGAACCACCGCAGCTCCGCGCACTTGTCCGGTTCGAGGTTGGCCGGTTCCCCGTCCCAGTGCGGGACGTGGAAGAAGAACCCGAGGTGCTGCCCGGGGCGGCCGTCGTCGCGGACCGCGTGCACCACGTGGACCAGGCGCAGCCGCTCCGGCGGCACGACGAGGCCGGTCTCCTCGGCCAGTTCGCGGGCGGCGGCGGACGGGACCGGCTCGCCCGCTTCGAGCTTGCCGCACGGCAGCGCCCACCGGCCGTGCCCGTAGGAGCCGCGGCGCAGCGCCAGCAACACGTCGTCCGCGCGGCGCAGGATCAGGTGGACGTCGATGGCGGGGGACGGCGGGGCGCTCATGCCGTGGCCTCCGGCCGGGCGAGCGGCCGTACGGCGGCCAGCGACCGTACGGCGTCCAGGTCGAGCCGGCGGTGGGCGCACGCGACGGCGCGCAGCCAGGCGACCTCGCCGTCCGGGTTGCCGTCGGCGCCGGAGGTGAACCCGGCCGCGGGCCGGGACGGCCGCTCCCCGGCGGCCTTGGCCGCCAGCGCGCAGCCGATCCAGTACGCCTCCGCGGTGGCCCGCGCCCGCGCCCCGTGGTGGCCCTCGGCCCCGGCGACGGCCGCGGCCCGGTCGATGAGGTCGTCGGGCACGTAGTGCCGCAGGTCGCGGAGGGCGTCCCGGACCTCGGTGGCGCAGCGGTGCAGCCGTACCTCGACGGGCGCGGTCAGCCGCAGCAGATCGCGGCAGCGGTTGAGCGCGGGGGCGCAACGGCGGCCGGGCAGCAGGGCGCTGGGCGGGTCCAGGACGTGGTCGGGCACGGCCCGCGCCAGTGCGGACCACAGCGGGTGGAGGTCGGCCAGGGCCCGCAGGGCACGCCACCGGTTCACCGCGGCCTGGGTCGCGGGGACGGCGACGCCGAGCACCAGCAGCGGAAACAGCACGAGCTGGACGGCGTCGGTGACGGTCTCCTGGAGGGCCGCGAACCCGGCGGTCGGCGGCGTGACCGTGACGGCGGCCAGGTAGGCGGTGCGCAGCAGCGCGTAGAGGACGGCGAGGCACATCGCCGCCGCCATCAGCGTGAGCCCGGTGCGCAGCAGCGAGCGCCGGGCCCGCCGGGCGGCGTTGCCCCACTGGTAGGCGCACACGGCTGCGGCCGACCCCATGTAGAGGTAGAGCACGCCCATGTAGAGCGTGAGGCCGAGGTCCCCGGCGTGGCCGGTGAGGAAGTGCTCGGTCGGCCGGCTGCGGTCGATGGCGAAGAAGAACAGCGCGGCCATCGCGCAGACGGTGGCGAACGACGCCTTGACGGCCACCCGCATCACGAACCGGGCGACGCGGACATCGCGGGGCGCGGGCCCCTCGTGGCGCGCGCTGCCGTACATGGCGGTGGCGTACAGCAGCAGGGAGCAGATGCCGACAATGGCGACGGTGTGCTTGAGCAGGCTGGACAGATCGTTGACGCCGGTGCGCGACACCAGGCCGTCCACCAGGGGCGTCTTCAGCAGCCATGCGGTGGCGAACGCCGCGAAGACGCCCCACAGGGTGCGCCGGCTGCCGCCGCGGAAGGCCGAGGGAAGCCGCCATACGGCGGTCAGCAGCAGCAGACCGGCCACGACGTAGGTGAGGGAGTCGATCACAACGGGGTTCCTTCAGCGTTCGTTCGGGGCCTTACGGGGTTCCTTCAGCACGGACGGCGGCGGCCGACGGGATGGGACAGGCTCTCCTCCAAGCGGCCCAGAGTGTCGGCGGGCCGGCCCCGGAGCGTGCGGGCGGTCAGCTGGATGAGGTCCGCCAGGATCTCCGCGCGCTGCTCCTGCGGGCTGTCGTAACCGGTACGGCCCGTGACGGGCAGGCCGTCGGCGAACTTGGCCAGCAGCCGGGGGCCGACGGCGGGGAACAAGCGCTGGAAGTACGCATGGTCCACCGCCCCGGCGTCGTCCTCCCAGACGTGCACCAGCTCGTGCAGGATGATCTGGTCCTGGTGGCCCGCGGTGACGCCGCGCTGGAAGAAGACCAGGTCGGCCTCGGGCAGCTTGACCCACAACCCGCAGGCCCCGTCCGGTGTGTGGGCGCTCGGCGGCAGTGGCAGGAGGACGATCCGCCGGCCGCGGGCCCGCTCCATCGCGCGGACGAACGCCGGGATGCTGAAGGGGTCGGGCAGCGGCATCTCGGCCAGGTGGCGTTTGCACTCCCGGCGGATGCTGCGCCGCGAGGGACGGCCGCGCTTCAGCATGGGACTCCTGGGACCGGTGGCCGGGCGGCGGGCGCGGGCGGCCACCCGGGGCGAACGGTGACGGGCGTACGGCGGGGTCAGGAGAGGGGCGGGGGCTCGGCGGCGGGCGGTACGGACGCGGGCAGCCCGCTCTGCTTGATCTCCGCCATGACCTCGTTGACGTAGGCGAGCATCTCGGCGGACAGCCCGTCGGCGCGCACCCCGCGCGGCGCCAGGGCGCTGACATCGCCGGAGTGCAGGGAGGTCAGGAACTTCAGCCCCGCCACGACCTGTGCGGTGATCTCGTCGTTGTGGAAGAAGGCCGGGCTGACGTCGAAGTACTCCGCCAGGGCCTCCAGCTGCCGGAACGTGGGGTTGTCGCGGTGCCCGTTGCGCAGCAGGGAGATGTAGGAGTGGGAGATGATCTGCTCGCCGGCCGACGCGTTGATCGACGCGGCCACCTGGCGGTTGGACGGCGGGCTCTCGTCCGGCAGCACGGTGTGCTCGAAAAGGTAATTGAGTTTGGCGGCCAAGCTGTCGGGTCTGCCCTCCTGGGTGTGCTGCACGATGCTGGACTCACCCCTCTCTTCCTCGTGGAGAAACTCACGCATTGACGAAACGCCGTCGTCCGCCGCTTCGTCGCGGCTCTCCGAACGGCCTTGGGCCTGCGCCGATCGCGGAGCGTGGGGGAGCCGGTACAGGCAGGTCCGAAGGTGGGACATCCTAGTGCGCGACGGTGGCCGGAAGTAAGACCGGAAGGTTCCGGTACACCGTGCTTCGGCCACGTCGACAAGTGGGTGGGAACTACAACTCTGTGATGCCGAGTCAGCTCCTGTCAGGCGTCTTTCAGCGCTGTTGACTCGCGTGAACGACCTGGCTACCTTGGGGTCCGCACAGTCTGCCGACCGTTCCGCATCGGGGTGTTGGGGCAGGTGACAGCGGGTGCGGCGGCCTTGACCCGGCGTGCCGGCCCGCAGTGGGCTTGCCCTGCCGCGCAGCGCGGTCCGGGGCGGACGGAGGTGAATCGCCAACGATTTCGTACGCCTGGGGTCCGTATGTTGACTCTCGGCGCGGTGTTTCGGGAAATGGCTGCAAACCGACCACGCGGCCCAACGTTCCGCCTGTTCACCGCGCATTAGTCGACGCGGTTCCCCGTATTCCCGGCGTGGTGAAATCCAAAATTCGGGGGAACATTGCAAGCAACATTTCGGGGGAGCGTTTCCGGTACCGGCCTGCTGTGTCCGGACGACGGACCGGAAGCGTCACGGGGACCGGTGCTGCGCGGCGCGCGCTGGGAGCCGGGAAACGCCTCCGCCATCACCGAGGGACAGGTGCACGTCTTCTCGGTCCTGGACGGGGCGGCGGACTGCGCACCGGGGTGCGCGCGAGAGGGGGACGACGGGTTCGGGGATGCCGTGGACTCCTGTCCGTGCGGCCTGCGGCCGGGGCGGCTGCTCGCCCTGGCGGCCTGGCTGCTGGACTGCTCCCCGTGCGACCTGCGGTCCGTACGGGACGGCTTCGGCCGGACGCGGCTGTCCGCCGGGCAGCTGAACGTGACGGTCTGCCGTGACGAGGGCGGGCTGCTGATCGCCTGTGCCCGCGGAGCCTCGGTGGCGCTCAGCGCGTCCACCGTGCCGCCGTCGCTGGACGCCTGGGCGTGGCTGCCCTTCAGCGCCGCCGAACGGGCCCGTGCCGAGGCGGCGCCGGCCGCCCACCGCGCGGCCCTGCTCACCCAGTGGTGGACGCGCAAGGAAGCGGCGCTGCGGTTGACGGGCCGCGGCGGGCTGGCGTTCGCCGCCGAGGTGGACGTCCTGGGCGCGGGGCCGGACGGCGGGATCGTGGTGCCGGAGACCGGCATCCTGGGCGCCGGTGGCGTCGCGTACGTACAGGACCTGCCCACCGCGCCGGACACGGCCGCGTCCGTGGCGGCCTCGCAGCCCGTGCACGAGGCCGTCGTGTGGCGGGTGCGGTATCCGGTGCCGGTGGGGACGTGACGACCGGACGCGCGGGCCGGCCGGGCGCCGGGCGGGGTGACCGGCCCGGCGCCCGCCCGGCGCACGCGCCGTTACGGCATGAGGACCAGGTGCGGGTCGGGCCCGGTCAGGTGGCCGGGATCGCTCAGCTCGCGCCAGGTCGCCATCGCCAGCCGGTAGGCGCCGGCGGTCTCGTACCCGGCGGCCGCGGCGCGGAAGTCCGCCTCGGCGGCCTCCTCGCGCCCGGCGGCCCGCTCGGCGCGGGCGCGGACCAGGACGCAGCGGGCCTGGTCCAGCGCGGGCAGCGCCGGGGAGTCGACGGGGATGGCGGTGGCCCGTTCCAGGGCCCGTTCCGCGTCGGACGCGCGCAGCGCGTCCAAGGTCTCCAGGGCCGCGAGCCAGCTCAGGGTCTCCGGCGTGGCGAGCAGCGCCCCGGCCTGCCGGACGCGCTCCAGCAGGGCGTCGGCGGCGGGGGCGCCGGAGGCGAGGGCCAGCAGCGTACGGGCGCGCGCCAGGCGGGTGCGCTGCCGCACGTCGTCCGTGGTCGCGAGCAGTTCGTCCGCCTCGGTCAGCAGCTCGTGCGCGGAGTCCGCCCGGCCGTCCAGGTAGCGGGCGCCCGCGGCGGCCCACAGGGCGATCGCCCGCAGCCGCGGGGCGCCGGCCGGGGGCGCCTCGTCCAGCAGGGTGTCGGCGAGGCCCTGCGCGCGGTGCCACTCGCCGCTCTCCACGTACGCCGACAGCAGTGCCACCTGCGCCTGGATACGGGCCGGGCGGGTGGCTTCGACGTCCGCCGCGGCGCTCTGGGCGTCCTCGGCGCGGCGGACCGCCTCGGCCAGCCGGCCCTGCCGCCGGTGCAGCTGGGACAGTTCGGCGGCGACCTGGGAGCGCAGCAGGGGCGCGGCGGCGGTGAGCGGGTCGTCCAGCAGGGTGCGCAGTATCCGCTCGCGGTCGGTGGCGGCGCCGAGGCGGTCGAGGACGGCGGCCAGCTCCCAGCGGGCCTCCCAGCGCACCTCGTCCAGGTCGTTGTCGGCGGCCCGCTCGGCGACGGCCTCCAGCTGCCGGCGGGCGGCGGGCCAGTCACCTGCGGCCTGGCTGGTGCGGGCGGCGACGAGCTGACCGACCAGTTCGAGGCGGTGGGTGCGCTCGCGGTCCGCGGGCCGGGGCGCGCACAGCTCTTCGAGGGACATGCCGAGGCGCTCGGCGATGGCCTTGGCCGCCTTGGTGCTGGGGCTGCGGCGGCCGCTCTCCACCAACGAGACATAGCTGGGGGAGACGCCGTCGCCGGCGAGATCCCCTTGGGACATCCCCTGGGCGCGACGGATCTCCCGGACGCGTTCTCCGAACGCTGGCTGTTCGATCGTCAAGCTGTTCCTCGGCGTTCAGCTCGCTGTTGAGTAAGGGAAGCATGGACAAGCTTACGGGCTGTGACCCGCGACTCTACTCGTCCGGATGCCAGGCGGGGGCGGTTGTCATGGGCTCGTATCCGGCTCTTTACGGGCTTTTGAAGAACCCGCTTGGTCAATGCAGAGTCATGCTAGTGTCAATTTGTATGACAAGCCTGGGATTCCAGCGACGCCACCGATGGGGAATCCACGCCCTGCTGGGCGCCGTGGCGGTCAGTTCGCTCGGTGAGGCGATGATGGTGGTCGCCGTGCCCTGGTTCGTCCTGAAGACGACCGGCAGCGTCGCGCAGACCGGGATCGTGGTCGCCATCGGGGCCGTCACCTCCGGAGTGGTCGGCTTCGCGGCGGGCCCGCTGGTCGACCGCTGGGGCTTCCGGACGATGGCGGTGCTCGCCTACCTGATCGGCGGCCTCGGCGCCGCCTGCATCCCCCTGCTGTACGCGGTGGACGCGCTCGACTTCCCCACCCTCGCCCTCCTGGTGGTGGCGGCCAACGCCCTCGACGTCCCCGGCGGCGCGGCGGTCACCGGCCTGGTGCCCGAGCTGAGCGAGGCCGCGGGCATGCCGCTGGAGCGCGGCAACGCGCTGCTCACCGGCATCCACCAGGTCGCCCAGCTGTGCGGGCCACCGCTGGGCGGCGCCGGGGTCGCCCTGCTCGGCACCCACAGCGTGCTGCTCCTCGACGCGCTGGCCTGCGGGCTCGCCGCGGCCGTGATCCTGACCTGGGTGACCGCCGGGCGCCGGACGGCCGTCAAGCGCCCGGCCGGCGCCTACCTCGCCGATCTCCGGTCCGGTCTGCGCACGCTGCGCGGACACCGGCTGCTGCGGGTCGTCGCCGTATCCGGCACCGCCTTCAACGCCCTGGACAGCGGCCTGGCGGGGGTCGTCCTGGTGACGTACGCATACCAGCACCTGGGGAGCGCTGCGAGCCTGGGCGTCCTGCTCACCTCCTTCGGCCTGGGCGCGGTGGCGGGCACGGTCGGCTACGCCGTCTTCGGGCACCGGGTGGGCGGGCGGCGGCTCTACCTCGGCACCGGCTTCACCGTGGCCGCCCTGATCGCGTCGCTGACGACCCTGCCGTCCCTGCCGGTCGGCGCGGCGCTGCTGGCCGTGCTCGGGGCGGTGGCCGCCCCGGTGGGGCCGCTGCGGACCGGGGTGCTCCAGCGCAGCGTGCCGCGCGAGCAGTACGGGCGGGTGACGGCCGCGGTCGACACGGTCGGGCTCGCGGCGGTGCCGCTCGGGGCCTCGCTGACCGTCGCCGCGGTGGGCGCCCTCGGGCTGCGTCCCGCGATCGGGCTGATCGCCGGCGTCTACCTGCTGGTGGTGGTCGGCTGCTGGGCCGCTCCGGCGCTGCGGGACATCGACCGGGACGCCGCCGGGGAGCGCGGGCGCACCGCTCCCTCACCGCCCATGACCGAATTGACTGAACTTGACAAACCATGACAGCTGGCTGACGCTGGCCCTCTATGGACGACGCCCCGAGGAGGAACACATGAGTGAGCGCATCACCGAGCGGCGCGTGCAGAGGCACCGTGGGTCCGCCGAGCGAAACGAGGTCCGGGCATGACCTCCGCTCCCGTCCTGCCCGCCGCGGCCACCGTGCCGGAGGGCACCACGGCCGAGCGGCGCCTGGCGGCGCTGCGCGCGGTGCGGGACCTGCTGGCCGAGAACCCCGGTGAGGTGCACGACCTGCTGTGCGAGATATCCACCCACCGCGCCGCCGGCTACGAGATCGAGGCGACCGTCGCCACGCTCGACGGGGCGCTGGCCGAGGTGGAGGCGTACCGGCCGGGCCGGGTGCCGCGGCTGGCGGTCTTCATGCCCTCCAACGTGATCCTCTACTCGTACGCGCTCTACCTGCTCGTCCCCGCGCTCTACGCGGACCACCTGGTCTTCCGGCCCTCCAGCCAGGTCAAGGACCAGATGGCGCGGCTGCACCGGCTGCTGGCCGGCCACCACCGGCTGCCGATCGAGCTGACCGCCGCCAGCCAGCGCGAGTTCGTCCGCGACCACGTCCTGCCGTCCGACGTGGTGGTGTTCACCGGGGCGTACCACAACGCCGAGCAGATCCGGGCCCGGCTCAGCCCGGGGCAGCTCTTCCTGTTCCTCGGCTCCGGCGTCAACCCGTTCGTCGTCGCCCCCGGCGCCGACGTGGAGCGCGCCGTGCGCGACGCCGTGGAGATCCGCGTCCACAACGCCGGCCAGGACTGCCTGGGCCCGGACCTGTTCTGTGTGCACGAAGACCTCCGCGAGGCGTTCCTCGACGGGCTCGTATGCGAGCTGAAGGGGCTGCGCTACGGCCCCTACACCGACCCGGACGCCGACTTCGGGCCGGTCTTCTACGACGGCGCGCTGGAGGAGGCGGTCCAGTTCCTGGCCCGCAACCGCGAGCACATCGCGCACGGCGGCCACGTCGACTTCCGCACCCGGCGGATGGAGCCCACCGTCGTCGTCGGCGACGAGGTGACCCCGCGCACCCAGGTCCCGGAGTTCTTCGCGCCGGTCTTCAACGTCGTCGGCTACCGCGACGAGCAGGCCCTCGCCGCCACGCTCACCACCGGCCAGTTCACCGAACGGGCCCTGGGCTCCAGCGTGTACGGAGACGCCCCGGACCTGGTGGCCGCGCTGCGCCGCCGCACCACGGTCACCCTCGACACCACGCTGCTGTCCATCGACGACGGCAACGCGCCCTTCGGCGGCTACGGCCGGATGGCCAACTACATCACTGACGGCGAGGAGCTGTGGGCGGAGCCCGTCCTGATCTCCAAGGCCGTCGCCGAGCACTACCCGAGGGCCCGCCGGTGAACGCACGCGCACACACCTACCCGACGGCCTGGCACGCGGTCGCCGACCACCTGCGCCACCTGGGCACCACGGCCGTCTTCGGCCTGCCCGGCGACGACATGGACCTGCTGGGCGCGCTGGAGGAGACCGACACCCGCTTCGTCATCTGCCGCGACCAGCGCAACGCCGTGTTCATGGCGACCGGTTACGCGCTGTCCGCCGGGCGCCCCGGCATCTGCGCGGTGGGCAAGGGCCCGGCCCTGACCAACACGCTCACCGGCGTACTGGAGGCCCGGTCCGCCGCCGCGCCGGTCGTCCTCATCGCCGGTGGCACGCCCCTGGACCGGGTGGGCACCGGCGCGTTCCAGGAACTGGACCAGCTCGCCGCGGTGCGCCCGCTGGTCAAGTGGGCGGTACGGGTGGACCGCGCCGAGCGGCTCGCCGCGGTCCTCGACCAGGCCGTGGCCATCGCCGTCAACGGCACCCCGGGACCCGTGTACGTGGAGATCCCCGAAGACCTCGCGGGCGAGCCGGTCGCCCGTACCGGCCCCTGGCGCCCGGCCGCCGTCCAGCGCCTCGCCCCGGACCCGGACGTGCTGGCCGAAACGGCCGCCCGCATCACCGCCGCCCGGCGCCCGCTGCTGCTCGTCGGCGGCGGCGCCCGGCACCGCAACGCGGACCGCGCGCTGGAGGCGTTCGCCGAACTCCTCGGCGCGGGCCTGTTCACCACGGCCTCCGGGCGCGGCACGGTCGCCGAGGACCACCCGCTGTTCTGCGGCGTCTCCGGCCTCTACACGGTCGCGCCGGCCGACCGGCTGTGGCAGGAGGCGGACCTGGTGATCGCCCTCGGCAGCCGCCTGGAGGAGACCGCCACCTTCGGCTGGCCGGACGCGGACCGGCTGCCGGTGATCCAGGTGGTGTCCGGCGAGGACGGCCTGGTGACCGGCCGGCCCGGCACCGGCGTCCTGGGCGACGTGGCACGCACCGTGCACGCCTGGACCGGCCTGCTGGCCGGGCACACCCCCGACACCGGCTGGACGGCCCGGGTGGGCGAACTGCGTGCCGCGCTCGCCGTGCGCGCCGGTGAGCGGGCCCGCCAGGCCGGCCGTACGGCGGAGGAGGGCGGCGGCGTCCCGGTGAGCCGCGTCCTGGCGGCGCTCGACGGTGCCGTGCCCGCCGACCGTGTCCTGGTGCAGGAGAACGGCCTCCAGGACATGTGGTCGTACTTCCACCCGCACTGGACCTGCGGCTCGCGCGGCGGCTCGGTGGTGCCGAGCGAGCAGACCCCGCTGGGCTTCGGCGCGGCCGCCGCCGTGGGCGTGGCCCTGGCCGAACCGGGGCGGCCCGTCGTGTCGGTGGCCGGTGACGGCGCCTTCAACCTCTTCCGCGGCGAACTGCCCACGCTCGCCGACACGGGCGCCGGTGTGCTGTACGTCGTGCTGGACAACGGCGGCTACGGCTGGCTCCAGACCAACCTCGACCGGGTGTCCGGCAGCGGCTCGCGCTTCGCGTTCACCGCCGACCGGCCCACCGGCAACGCGGGCCTGGCCGCCGCGTACGGCCTGAAGTACTGGCGCGTTGACAACCCCGGTGATCTCGACCGCGTCCTTTCCGCCGCGTGGCAGCACTGCGCGTCGGGAACCGCCGCGGTGGTGGAGGTCGGGGTCCGTCTCGCCGACAGCCCGCCGGGGATGGCCGGGCCCGCCGGAGACTTCCCGTTGCGTGAGGACGAATGACCGACCCGAGACCAGCAGAACAGGAACGCCGCATGCCCGTCGCGCTCTTCTTCCCCGGGCTCATTCCCACCCGGTTCGACGCCATCAGCCCGTTCGTCACCACGAACGAACACGCCAGGCGGAGATTCGCCGAGGCCGACGAGGTCCTCGGCTACTGCCTCGCGGACGCCTACCGCGAGGCGTCGATCTACGAGTGGGAAGTGTTCGAGGCCGGGTTCATGGCGCTGACCCTGGCGCTCGCGGACTGGGCGCACGAGAAGCACGGCGGACGCCCGGCCGCCTGCGGCGGGCAGAGCTTCGGCGCCTTCATGGCGGCCGTGTGGGCCGGCGCCCTCAGCTACCCGGACGCGCTGCGGCTGATCCGGCGCAGCGTGGCGGTCGAGACGGACTACTTCGACCACCTCGCCGAGCCGCTGGGCTGCCACTTCTTCTACCGGCTGCCGCACGAGAAGGTGCAGCAGCTGCTGGCCGAGGTGCACGAGCGCGGCGAGTGGGCCGAGCTGTCGGTGGTGCTCGACGAGGAGGTGCATGCCGTCTCCGCGACGCTGAGCACCCTGGAGCGCTTCGAGCAGCGGGTGCGTGAGGAAGGCGGCTTCCCCTTCTACACGATGAACCGGGCCGAGCACTGCTCCGCCGTCGCCGGGCTGCGCACCCGGCTGCACGACGAGGCGTACGGGACCGTCGAGTGGCGCACCGCCGGCATCCCGGTCGTCTCCGACGTGGACGGGCGGCTGCTCACCGACGCCGAGGAGATCAAGCAGGACCTGCTGGACGGCTGGACGACGCCGGTCCACTGGGCGACGATCCTGCGCGGTCTGCGGACGGCGGAGGTGGCGGAGGTGTGGATCCCGGGCCCGCGCAACATGTTCGCCCGGATCACCAACAACTCCTTCCCGACCAAGGTGATCACGCCGAAGATGGCGCTCGAAGCGTGAGCGCGCCCACCGATGCCCTGGGCACCCCGGCCGGCCGGCGGGTGCTTTCGGCGGCCATGTTCGCCAGCGCTCCCGCCGAGGTGCTGGACTTCCTGCTGCCGCTGTGGGCCGGCTCGACGCTGCAGGCGGGCGCTTCCGTGGTCGGCGCGCTCGTCGCCGTCGAGGCGGTGCTGTCCCTGGTCGTCCGCCCGCTGGCCGGTGAGCTGGCCGACCGCTTCGACCAGCGGCGGGTGGCCGCCGCGGGCGCGTTCCTGTACGCCCTGTCGTTCGCCGGGTACGCCCTGGCCGACGATCTGCCCCTGGCGTTCGTCGCGTCGGGGGTGGGCGGCGCGGGCGGTGCGCTGTTCTGGGTCGGGCTGCGCGCGTGGACCGGGCAGCGCGCCACGAACCACACGAGTGCGTACGGCAAGTTGCTGTCCGCCGAGGGGCAAGGCGCCTTCGTCGGTTACCTGGTGGCGTTCTCGCTGCTGGAACGCGGCGGCTATCCGCTGCTGTTCTGGCTGGGCTGCGCCGCCTGCGTGTGGGCGACGGCCGCCCTGCTCAAGGGGTCCGGGGGCCGGGAGACGGCCCCGGAAGCCGCCGCCGACGAGGACGACGGCACCGACGCGCCACCGGACCGTGGGAACAGGCTGCGGCTGCTCCCCCTGATGGTGGTCTCCGCGGTGACGGCAGCGGCCGAGGCCGGCCTGTGGATGCTTCTGCTGCTGCGGCTCCAAGGCGATCTGGGGCTGACGCCCAACGAGATCGCCATGGTCTTCGCGCCCGGATTCCTGGTGTTCATCCTGCTGCCCGAGCACACCCACCACCTGACCGACCGGCTCGGCCGTACGCCGACCATGGTCGCCGCCTTCCTGGCGAGCGCCCTGTTCGCGGCCGGGCTCGGCTTCGTGTCCACGCCGGTGGCCGTCGCCGTCCTGTGGGCGGTGGCCGCGGCCTGCTTCGCGGCGCAGATCCCGGTGGAACAGGCCACCGTCGCCGCGGCGGCCGGCCGGCGCGTCGGCCGGGGGATGGGCCTGTACGAGAGCGCGCGGCTGTCCGGCGTCGTCGTCGGGCCCGCGCTGATGGGCGTGGTCTACGAGCAGCTGGGCTGGGTCACCGCCTGCTGTGTGGCGGCGGGCGGGTCGGTCGTGGGGGCCGTCGTCGTGCCGTACGCCATCCGCGTACTGAAGCTGCCCGCGACGGGCCTGCCCGAGACCGGCGGGACGGCCGCGACGGCCGTCGCCACCGCCACCACCGATAACCCGTACGAGGAAGAGGACAGCACACCCATGGACATGGAGAAGCAGGACACGGCGGCGCCGTCGAAGGACGGTGCCCTCTCGCCGAAGGAGCACGCCCGCAAGGAGCGGCGGGACTGGCTCATCCACACGGCGGCGTTCCTCGTGGGGAACGTGATCCTGTGGGCGCTGAAGTCCAACTGGATCGTGTGGCAGTTCACCGCTGACGAGGTGCCCGACGAACACCGCGGCCCGCTGGTGTGGATCGGCCGCATCTGGCTGACCATCTGGGTCATCGACACGATCTGGTCGTGGTCGTACACCATCTGGCCGCGGGAGAAGAAGGCCAAGTCCTCCTAGGCGCACCGCGGCCGGTCCGTCCCACCCCACCGCCGTACGGGCAGAGGCGCTGCCCGTACGGCGGTGCTGCATACCGGGCCGGGTGCTGCGTCAGGAGAGCAGCAGAGGCAGTTCGGCGTAGCCGCGCAGGGAGGTCATACGGTTGCGCGGCGCCCCGGTGCCCGCGTGCGCGATCGTGGGGAAGCGGGCCAGCAGCCGGGGGAAGGCGACGGCGGCCTCCAGCCGGGCGAGCGCGGCGCCCAGGCAGTAGTGCGCGCCCGCGCCGAAGGTGAGCGAGCCGCCCGGCGCCCGGTCCGGCCGGAAGACGTCCGGGTCCCCGTGGCGCGAAGGATCGCGGTTGGCGCTGGCGAGCAGGGCCACCACCTGGGTGTCCTTCGCGACGGGCACCCCGCCCAGCTCGGTGTCCCCGCCGGTCCAGCGGGAGGCGATCTGGATGGGCGGATCGAAGCGCAGCATCTCCTCGACCCAGGCGTCGATCCGGTCCGGCTCGCCGCGCAGCCGCGCGAGCAGGTCCGGGCGGTCCAGCAGGACGGCGGTGCCGTTGCCGATGAGGTTGCTGGTGGTCTCGTAGCCGGCGGAGTAGAGCAGGACCAGGTTGGCGAGCAGTTCACGCCGGGTGAGCCGGTCGCCGTCCTCCTCGCGTACCGCGATGAGCGTGCTGATCAGGTCGGTGCGCGGGTCCTCCTGGCGGCGCGCGGCCAGCGCGCCGAGCCGGTCCCACAGCTCCGCGGTGGCCTCGTCCGCGCGCTCCAGGCTCTCCCCGGTGAGGTTCTGCTCGATCGCCGAGGTGACGGCCTGCACGCGCGGGCCGAACCAGGCGCGGTCCTCCTCGGGGATGCCGAGCAGTTCGCCGATGACGGTGATGGGCAGCGGCAGCGCGAAGTGCTCCATCAGGTCCACCGGGCGGCCCCCGGCAGCCCGTTCGGCGAGCCCGTCCAGCAGTCCGTCGACCAGCTTCGCCACCGCCGGCCGCAGCCCGGCCACCCGGCGCGGGGTGAAAGCGCGGCCCACCAGGCGGCGCAGCCGCTCGTGGTGCGGCGAGTTCTGGTTGACCATCTCGCCCATCAGCGAGAAGACGCTGAGGTGGTCACGGCCCTCGGGCCAGGTACGGGCGAGGTACGCGTCGTCCTCGACCCGGAAGAGCGGGTCGCGCAGGACGCGGTCGCAGTCGGCGTGCCGGCTGACCACGACGGTGCCGTCGGGCAGCCGGGTCACCGGCCCGTGCTCGCGCAGCACCGCGTAGTGCGGGTACGGATCGGGGCAGCCCAGCGGGCTGAACAGTGCGCGCAGCGCCCGGCGTACCGCCGCCGAGTCGCTCATGGTGCCTCCTGGCTGGAAGGTGCGCCCCGGCCCCTTCGGGGGCAGGGGCGGGGCGCACCGGTCTGGTGCGGGCCGCCGCGGTGCTCAGGCCGACAGCTGCTTCTCGACGCGGAGCACGATGTCGGAGACCAGGCGCAGCTCCTTCAGCTCCTCCTCGGGCAGGCTGACGCCGAAGCGTTCCTCGGCGGCGACGATGACCTCGACCATGGCGAGGGAGTCGACGTCCAGGTCCTCGATGAAGGACTTCTCCTCGGTCACGTCGGCGGGTTCGACGTCGGCGACCTCGTTCAGGATCTCGGCGAGTCCGGCGATGATCTCTTCGCGCGTCATGGTGGTTACCTCTCTGTGGTGTGCGGTGTGGCTTGCGTTCGGGCTCGGTTTTGCGATGGGGGCGCGGGCGCGTGCGCGCCCGGGCGGATCAGGACCGCGGCGCGTCGTCCTCGGCGGGAGCGGCCCCGGGCATGGACAGGGCCACGACGTGGTCCGCGAACTTCCGCTCGATGCCGACCAGCCGGAGCTGGCGGTAGAGGCTCTCGATGCCCAGCTGCTTCATGGTCAGCACCTGCGGGGCGTCGTCGACCTGGCCGCCCTCCTCGATGTTCAGGGCGATCGGCGCGGCCTGTTCGATGACCTCGCGGATGTCGTCGCCGTAGCCCTCCTTCATCCCGATGCGCAGGGCGTGCAGGCCGAAGCTGACGTGCCGGGACTCGTCGCGGGCCATCGCGGTGAAGCCGGCCTTCACCCCGGCCAGCAGCGGGACGCCGTGCAGCGAGTTGACGATGGCGCGCTGGCCGACCAGGGCGAGCACGCCCTCGGTGATCAGGTGGAAGAGCGCCACGGCGCGCAGCCAGCGCCGGTAGTCCGAGGGGTGCTCCTGGAGTTCGCGGATGACCTCGGTCTCCAGGCGGCTGAGGTCCCGGTGCGGCGGGGTGACCATGTTCCACGCCTGGACGAGCATCCGCTTGGGGTCCGGGTCCAGACCGAGCAGCTCCTCGCCGAGCCGCAGCATCAGCTGGGTGTGCCGGGTCTCGTCGGCGATCTGGGTGCCGAGGTAGAGGTGGTCGCGCTCCTCGGGGGCGCCGGTGAGGATCGGGCCGAGCAGGTCGAGGCCGGTGTACTCGCCGATGATGAAGGTGGCGATGGACTCCTCGACCGCCTTGCGCGCGGAGCGCGGCAGCCGCTTGTCGAAGTCCTCGCGGTCCGGCTCCAGTTCGATGGCCTGGGCGGACCACTGCTGCTTCTCCCAGCGCTCGTAGAGCGCCTGTGGGTGCGGCTGCTGCTCGGTCACGAGATCCGCGTGCCGGAGTACGTCGTCCAGGGGCAGGCGGGGCATCTCGGCGAGCTTGGCGTCATCGAGCAGCAGGGTGCTCCAGCGCGGCATATCAAAACTCCGTGACTAGTGAGTCAAGTTCATGACTTCCCATAAGTCCCGTAGTGAACAGCAAGTCCGGGGCGCAGTCAACGCGCGAGCCAGTGGTGCCGACGGGCTTCGAAAAGTCGTCAGTCATGTTTCTTGACTCGCGAGTCGAGGGTGTGTCAATCTTTGGTCGTCGCCAGGACGGGACGACGGCGACCCGGACGGCCGGCCGCCCCCGTCCGCGGCACCGGGGCCCGGTGCCCCGGCACGACCGGAACACCCACGACGGACGCGATCGGAAGGGAGGCGGAACCATGGCACCGACGCAGGACACGGCACGGACGCCGGCCCGCACCCGGCCCGCCGGCACGGAGCGCCGCGTGGTGATCACCGGCTGCGGGGCCATCTCCCCGATCGGCAACACCGTCGAGGAGTTCTGGGCCGCGGCCACCGCCGGGCGCAGCGGCATCCGCCCCATCACCCGCTACGACGTGGCCACGCTGCCCACCCGGTTCGCCGGTGAGGTCGTGGACTTCGACCCCAAGCCGTACATGCCGAACAAGGTCGGCCGGCGCCTGGACCGCTTCGCGCAGTTCGGGCTCGCCGCCGCCCTCCAGGCGATGGAGCAGGCCGGCCTGACGATCGGCGAGGAACTCGCCACCCGTACGGCCGTCCTGGTCGGCTCGGGCTACGGCCCCGGCCAGCTGATGCAGGCCGCCATCCACGACCTGCGGGACCACGGCCGCCGCCGGATGACGCCCTACCTCGCCTCCGGCGGTTCCCTGGACAGCGCGGCGGGCGAGATCGCCTCCCGGTTCGGGGCCCGCGGCCCCTCCGGTGCCACCGTCACCGCCTGCGCCACCGGCGCGACCTGCGTCGGCGACGCGCTGCGCATGATCCGGCACGGTTACGCGGACGTCGCCATCGCCGGCGGCGCGGACGACGCGGTCAACCCGCTCGACCTGGCCGCCGCCGCCAACGCCGGGGCGCTCTCCCGCCGCGACGACGACCCGCACCTGGTCAGCCGGCCCTTCGACCGGCAGCGCGACGGCTTCGTGATGGGCGCGGGCGCCGGCATCGTCGTCCTGGAGGACGCCGAGCACGCGGTGCGCCGCGGCGCCACGATCCTGGCCGAGGCGGCCGGGTACGGCGCGACCACCGACGCCTACCACTCGACCCACCCGCACCCCGAGGGCCTGGCCGCCCGCCGGGCGATGACCGACGCCCTCGACGACGCCGGCATGCGTCCCGAGGACATCGACCACATCTCGGCACACGGGACCGGCACCCAGCTCAACGACCGCATCGAGAGCGCCGCGATCCGCGCGGTCCTCGGCGACCACGCCCCGCGCGTACCGATCAGCTCGCTCAAGTCGATGACCGGCCACATGATCGGCGCGGCCGGTGCCGTCGAGCTGATCGCCGCCGTCCAGACGATCCGCACCGGCACCGTCCCGCCGACCGTCAACTGCGACGACCCCGAGGACACCGGACTCGACTACGTCCCGCACCGGGCCCGGACCCACCCGGTCCGCGCGGTGCTCAGCAACTCGTTCGGATTCGGCGGGCACAACGCCGTGCTCGTGGTCCGCGCCTGGCCCGGCGCGGCGGACACCGCCACCCGTCGGGCCCAGGAGCCGAAGGAGGAGGGACGATGACCACCGGACCGCAGCCCGAGGCGTTCTGCCAGGCCGACCCGGTCTTCTACGACATCGCCGGCCGGCACACCGCCGACGACTCCCACGCCTTCGCGCAGACCGGCGCCCCCGCCCTCCCGGGCTGGGAACGCCGGGAGATGGACGTCTGGATCGTCCACACACCGCTCGGCCACGCCCTGCCGCAGCAGGGCTGGAAGATCCACATCTCCGGCCTGCCGGACAACGCCCGGCACGTCGTGGACACCGCCTGGGAGTACTGCACCGCCAACGGCCTGCCGTTCAAGTTCCTGCGCGGCGTGGACGTCCTGACCACCCACAGCCTGAAGTACGCACCGCGCTCCTCCAGCGGCAAGCTCGTCACGGTCTACCCGTCCGACGCGGAACAGCTGCACCGCACCCTGGTGGAGCTGGGACAGCGCCTCGACGGCGTGGCGGGACCGTACATCCTCACCGACCTGCGGTGGGGCGCCGGTCCGCTGCACGTACGCTACGGCGGCTTCGTCACCCGCTACTGCACCGACGACGACGGCACGGCCGTACCCGCCATCGAACGCCCCGACGGCACGCTGGTCCCCGACCGCCGCCGCCCGGTCTTCGAGGTGCCCGAGTGGGTCGAGCTGCCCGGCTTCCTCGCCGAACAGCTCGCCGCCCGCCAGGCGTCCGGCTCCCCGGCGGACTTCCCGTACCAGGTCGAACGCGCCCTGCACTTCTCCAACGGCGGTGGCGTCTACCAGGCCCGCGACACCGAAGGCCGCACGGTGGTCCTCAAGGAGGCCCGCCCGAACGCCGGACTGGACGGCCTGGGACTGGACGCGGTCGCCCGCCTGGACCGTGAGCGCCGGGCCATGGAACACCTCGCCGGCCTGCCGGGCGTCCCGGCGCTGTACGAGCACCGTGTGGTGTGGGAACACCACTTCCTGTCCGTGCAGCACCTGGAGGGCGACACCCTCCAGGGCTGGCTGGCCCGGCACTACCCGCTGACCAAGGCCCGCCCCGAGCCCGCGGCACTGAGCGCCTACGTGCGCCGGGCGCAGGCCCTGGCCGACCGCATCGAGGCCCTGGTCGCCCGGGTGCACGAGCGCGGCATGGTCTTCGGCGACCTCCACCCGGCGAACATCCTGGTGGACGACGCGGACGAGGTGGCGCTGGTCGACTTCGAACTGTGCGTCCCCGTCGGCGAGGCGGACCGGCTCGGCATGGGTCACCCCGGCTTCGCCGGCACCGGACGCACCGGCTACGGCATCGACCGGCACGCGCTGGCCGCGCTGCGGCTGTGGCTGCTCTTCCCGCTCACCGGGCTCAACGAACTGGACCCGGGCCGCGCGGCGGCGTACGTGGACGTGGCCGAGCGCAGGTTCGCCCTGCCGGCCGGCTCGCTGGACGCGCTGCGCCGCGAACTCGCCCCCGGCGAAGCGGCCCTGGACCGGGTGCCCCCGGCGCTGCGCGAGCCGCTCCAGGTCCGGCTGGACACCTCGCTGCCCGACTGGGCCGCGGCACGCAAGTCGCTGGCCGAGGCCGTGCTGCTGTCCGCCACACCGCAGCGTACCGACCGGCTCTTCCCGGGAGACGTACGGCAGTTCACGACGGACGGCCTGAACTTCGCCTACGGCGCCGCGGGCGTCCTGTGGGCACTGGACACCGCCGGCGCGGGCCGCTTCCCCGAGTACGAGCAGTGGCTGCTGGACGCCGTCGCACGCAGCCGGCCGCAACGGCCCGGCTTCTACGACGGAGCGCACGGCATCGCCCATGTGCTGGCCGGCTTCGGCCACCTGGACGCCGCCGAGCGCCTGCTCGACGGCTGCCGGGCGGCCACGGCCGCGCTCAAAGAGGTGGGCCTGTACGGCGGCATGGCGGGCGCCGGCCTGAACCTGCTGGACTTCGCCGCCCGCACGGGCAGCGCGGACCACCGCGACCAGGCCCTGGCCCTGGCGGACCGGCTGGCCGCCGCCGTCGCCGACGGCAGCGCCCCGGGCATCGCCGCGGGCCCCGGGCGGGGCAGCCGCGCCGGACTGCTGCGCGGCTGGACGGGCACCGCCCTGTTCTTCCTGCGGCTGTACGAGGACACGTCCGACACGGCGTACCTCGGCCCGGCCGTACGGGCACTGCACCACGACCTCGACCTGTGCACCACCGGCGAGGACGGTTCGCTCCAGGTGGACGGCGGGTTCCGCCGGCTGCCCTACCTGGAGGTGGGCACCGCGGGCATCGCCCTCGTCGCCGACGAGGTGCTCACCCACCGCGCCGACGCGCGGCTGGCGGAGGCACTGCCGCTGCTGGTCCGCGCCGCGGAGCCGGAGTTCACCATCGAGCCGAACCTGTTCGGCGGGCGGGCCGGGCTGCTGGCCACGCTCGCCGCGCTGCGGGCCCGCGACCCGGAGCCGGAACCGGGCCTCGGCGTGGAGCGGCACCTGGCGCGGCTGCACTGGCACGCCCTGTCCTACCACGGCCATCTCGCCTTCCCCGGCCATCAGCTGCGCCGGGTCTCGATGGACCTGGCCACCGGCGGACCGGGAATCCTGCTGGCCCTGACCGCGGCACTGGACGGGAAGCGGGGGTTCCTGCCCTTCCTGGCCCCGCGGAGCGGCCGGCCCACCGGCGCGCACCACCGCGCCCCCTGAGCTTCCGGCCGGCCCCAGGCCGACCGGAGAAACCCAACACCGAGAAAGCGGAGAGGAGGAAACACCATGTCGATCGTTCTCGACCTGCAGGGCCTTGAGGTCCCCGCCGAGGAGGCCGCGCGCGTCTCCAGCACCGTCAGCAGCCACTGCTGAACGCGCTGAGCGCCAGCTCCGGTGCCCGCCCGCGGGCGGGCACCGGAGCTCAACTCATTTCCCGCCCCACCACCGCATCTGAGGAGTCCGGATGAGCGGCCTGCTCGACGGCAAGAGGCTGGTCATCACCGGTGTGATCAGCGAGAGTTCGATCGCCTACGCCGTGGCGCGGCTCGCCCGGCAGCAGGGCGCGCAGGTCGTGCTGACCGCGTACGGACGCCCCACCCTCGTGCAGCGGCTGGCCCGCCGGCTGCCCGGCGAACCCCCGGTCGTCGACCTCGACGTCACCGACGCGGAGCAGCTCGCCACCCTCGCCGACCGTGTCGGCGCACACCTCGACGGCATCGACGGCGTCCTCCACTCCGTCGCCCACGCCCCCGCCGCCTGCCTCGACGGCGGGTTCCTCACGGCGCCGTGGAACGACGTGGCCGCCACCCTGCACACCTCCACCTACTCCCTCACCGCCCTGGCCACGGCCTGCCGCCCGCTCCTGGCGCCCGGCGCCTCCATCGTGGGTCTGGACTTCGACGCCTCGCGGGCCTGGCCCGGCTACGACTGGATGGGCGTGGCCAAGGCCGGGCTGGAGGCCTGCTCCCGCTACCTCGCCCGTGACCTGGCCCCCGACGGCATCCGGGTCAACCTCGTCGCCGCGGGCCCGCTGCGCACCCTGGCCGCCCGCGGCATCGGCGGCGACGGGCCGGCCTTCGAGAAGGAGTGGGCGACGCGCGCCCCGCTGGGCTGGGACCCCGCGGACGCCGAACCGGTGGCCCGTACCTGCCTGGCCCTGCTCTCGGACTGGCTGCCCGCGACCACCGGCGAGATCGTGCACGCCGACGGCGGCCACCACATGATCGGAAGCTGACGTGCACCACCTCGGACCGGCCTTCGGCCCGGACATCACCTTCCTCGGCGTACCGCGCCTGGACCTGGACGACCCGCCCGCCGACCCGGACGTGATCATCCTCGGTGCCCCGTTCGACGGCGGCACATCGCACCGGCCCGGCGCCCGCTTCGGCCCGGCCGCCATCCGCCAGGCGTGCTACCTGCCGCACAACGGCGCCCGCCGCAGCCTCGCGCTCGGCGTGGACCCGCTGACCGGACTGAAGGTCTACGACGCGGGCGACGTGCCCTGCTACTCCGGCGACATCGAGCAGAGCATCCGCACCATCGAGGGGGCGGTCCGGATGGCCGCCGGGCTGGGCGCGATCCCGGTCGTGCTCGGCGGCGACCACACCATCGCGCTGCCCGACATGCGGGCCGTCGCCCGCCGGCACGGCTTCGGCCGGATCTCGATGCTGCACTTCGACGCGCACGCCGACACCGGCGAGGTCGAGGACGGCCCGCTGTACGGGCACGGCAAGCCGATGCGCCAGCTCATCGAGTCCGGCGCGGTGCGCGGCGACCGCTTCCTCCAGATCGGGCTGCGCGGCTACTGGCCGGGCCCGGAGACGCTGCGCTGGATGGCCGACCAGGGCATGCGGTCGTACGAGATGAGCGAGATCACCGCGCGGGGCTTCGACACCTGCCTGACCGAGGCGTTCGGCACCGCCATGGACGACTGCGACGGCGTTTTCCTCTCGGTCGACGTGGACGTGGTCGATCCGGGCCAGGCGCCGGGCACCGGCACTCCCGAACCGGGCGGCCTGACCTCGCGGCAGTTGCTGGACGCGGTGCGCCGGGCGGCCTATGAACTACCGGTCGTCGGCGTCGAGGTGGTCGAGGTGGCACCGCCGTACGACCACGCCGACATCACCGCGTACCTGGGCAACCGGATCGTGCTGGAGGCGCTGTCCGGCATCGCCCGCCGCCGGCGCGACGCCGAGGAGGGCACCAGGTGGGACCCGGCGGTGCCGCTGCTGCGGCGGGACGGCGTGGGCGGCGGCCGGTGACGGAGCCGGGGGTGCGGGAGGGGGCCGGGGAGCCGGACGCGCACCGGGCTGCCACGTCCGGTCCGTACGCGGTGGAGCGCGGGAAGATCCGCGAGTTCGCCGCGGCCGTGGGCACCGCCGACGCCGCGCACACGGACCCCGTGGCGGCGCGCGCCCTCGGCCACCCCGACATCCTCGCTCCGCCGACCTTCCTCACCGTCCTCACGCTCCGCGCCGAGGAACGGCTGCTGCGCGGGCTCGGCGTCCCCGCCGACGGGGCCGGCACGATCCACCGCGAACAGCGGTTCGTACACCACCGGCCCGTGTACGCCGGTGACGAACTGCTGGTGACCGTACGGCTGAAAGAGGCGTCCCGGCGCGCGGGCCGCGAGGCCGTGGTCCTGGAGAGCGCCTTCCACGCCGCCGACGGGACGCCGGTGAGCACCGTGACCTCCACCCTGCTGCTGCCGGACCGCCGTGGCAACGACGACAAAAGCTGACTTTCCATCAGAGGACCGGATCCCCGCATGACCGAAACGATGGCGCCCCCCGTCCCCGCCCCCCGGCTCGTCGGCGCGGCCGGCGGCCTGTCCGGCCCTGCCCTCACCGGCCGGGTGCTGGCCGCCGCCCGGGCCCTGCGCGACCGCGGCATATGCCCCGGCGACCGGGTCCTGGTCAAGGGCGACAACTGCGTCGACTACGTCGTGGCGCTGCTCGCCCTGATGCACCTGGACACCTCGCTCGTCCCGGTCGACCACCGGCAGTCCGCCGCCGACGGCCGGGCCACGGCCCGCCAGGCCCGCGCCCGCTGGCTGCTCACCGACGGCCCGGCCGACCCCGCCTTCCCCGCCGAGCGGGTGCTCGGCTACCCCGGCCTCGGCGCGGACACCGCGCCACCGGCCGGCGAGGTCGATCTCACCGCCTGGCTCGCACGGCCGGACGCCGTGGTGCTCTGGTCCTCCGGCACCACCGGCCGCCCCAAAGGGATCGTGAAGTCGGGGCCCGCGGTGCACGACAACACGCTGCGCACCATCGAGGCCATGGGCTACCGATCCGACGACGTGCTGGCCCCGCTGCTGCCCTTCTCCCACCAGTACGGCCTGTCCGTCGTGCTGCTGTGGTGGCTGGCCCGCTGCACCCTGGCCGTCACGCCCTACCAGCGGCTCGACATCGCCGTCGGCCAGGCCGCCGCGCACGGCGTCACGGCGGTGGACGCCGCGCCGTCCACGTACCACTCCCTGCTCGGCGTCGTCCGCCGCCGTCCGGAGCTGCGCTCCGCGCTCGCCGGGGTGCGCATCTGGGGCGTGGGCGGCGCCCCGCTGCCCGCCCCGCTCGCCGAAGCCTTCCCGGCCGCCATGGGCCGCCCGCTGCTGGACGGCTACGGCCTGAGCGAGCTGGGCAACGTCGCGCTGGCCACACCGGACGCGCCGACCGGCTGCGGCCGTCCGCTGCCCGGCGTACGGGTACGGGTCGTCACCGCGGACGGCCGGGAGGCCGCGCCCGGCGAGCTGGGCGAGATCGAGGTGGACTCGCCGGGGCTGATGGAGGGCTACCTGCTGGAGGACGGCACGCTCGCACCCGTACGGCGCACCGTCTGGTACCCGACCGCCGACCTCGGCCGCTTCGACGAGGAGGGCAACCTGCACGTGGTCGGCCGCAACCAGGCGGTGCACCGGCTCGGGTTCACGCTCTATCCGGAGAGCCTGGAGCGTAAGGCGGAGGCCGTCGGGCGGCAGGTGAAGGTGCTGGCCACGGAGGACAGCCGGCGCGGCAGCGCGCTGCACTTCGTGGTGGCGGACCCCGAGGGAGGCGAGCCCGCCGAGTGGCGGCGCCGGCTGGCCGCGCACTTGGCGGAGTACGAGCAGCCCAACGCCGTCCACGTCGTGGAGAGCTTCCCGCTGTCGGCGAACGGGAAGGTGGACGCGAGGGCGTTGCGGGAGCTGGTGGGGTTGGTGGGCTGAGGGCTGAGGTCCGGCTGTTGGGCCGGACCGGGGTCGGTGGGCCGTCGGGCCGGGCGGGCAGGGGATGCCCGCCCGGCCCGTTCTCCGTTTACGGCAACTGCCGTGCGTGTACGGTGCTTTCAGGCTGAACGCAGAATCAGCGTCGCGTTGTTGCCGCCGAAGCCGAAGCTGTTCACGGCGGCGGTACGGGCCGACGGCAGCCGCAGCGGCGCCGTCGGCAGCACCACCCGGTCCGTGGCCTCGGCGTGGGCCAGCCCGGCGGTCGGCGGCACGGTCCCGGTGCGCAGCGCCAGCGCGGCGGCGGCCAGCGCCGGAGCGCCCGAGATGTGCAGCAGGTGCCCGATGGCGCCCTTGTGCGAACTGACGGGCAGCGCGCGGGCCCCGGCCAGGGTGGCCACGGACTCGATGGCCGCGAGTTCGGCGGCATCGCCCTGCACCGTGCCGGTCGCATGGGCGTGCACATGGTCCAGCCCGTCCACCGCGGCGTCCTCCAGCGCGTCGCGCATGCACCCGCCGATCAGCTCCGCGTCGGACGCCGCGGCCTTGGCACCGGCCACCCGGCAGGCCGCTCCGGCGACCACGAGGCCGGCCGCCCGGCCCCGCGACCGGGCGTGCGCGGCCGTCTCCAGCACGACGGCGCCGCCGCCCTCGCCGAGCGAGATGCCCGCCCGGCCGGTGTCGAACGGCGTGGCCGCGTCGCGGCCCACGGCCCGTACGACGTCCATGCTGGCGTACTCGTACCGGTTGAGCACCGACGAGCCCGCCACCACGGCGAGCGGCGCGGCGCCCGCACGCAGGGCGGCACGGGCGAAGCCGACCGCGAAGACGGCCGAGGCGCAGGCGTGGGACAGGTGCAGGACGCGGCCCGGCGCGCGGCCGGGGGCGAGCGCGTCGGCCGGGTCGGGGCCCAGGAATTCCCGGTACGCGGCGAGGTCACCGCCCGTCGCCGGGGCTTCGGCGTCCCGGCCCGGCAGGGGCGCCTGGCCGACCAGGATCACCAGTGCGTCCGCGGGCACGCCCGGCAGCCCGGCGGCTTCCACGGCCTCCGTGATCGCCGCTCGCGCGTAGGCGCCCTTACGGGGCGTCCCGGCCGCCGGACCCGGCCCGGACACCTCGCCCACCGGCTCGCCCCGGTACGGCGGCGCGGCGAAGCGCCGGGCCGGGCGCAGGGCCGAGCGGCCGTCGAGCAGCCCCCGCCAGTAGGGCGCGACGCCCGCGCCGAACGGGGTGACCAGCCCGAGGCCGCTGATGACGATGTCGTTCCCGGGGTGGTTCAGGGGCATGTGACGCTCCAGGCGGTGGCGACGGCGAGGCAGTGGGCCGGGCGCGGGCCGCCGGCGGGGGAGGCGGGGGAGACGAACAGGTCCAGGTGGACGGCCGGGCCCGGCATGGCGGCCAACGGCCAGGGCGGGCGCGCCGGGCCGGAAGCGCCCGCGGCCCGCTCCGACTCGTGCGCGTCCACCGGCAGCGGCGCGAGCAGGTAGCAGCCCCCGCGGTGCCCGGAGGCGGTCGTGTAGGGGCGGACCAGCTCGGAGGTCTCCAGGCCGATCGAGTCCGAGGGCCGCAGCCGCCGCTCGGTGTCGTGGCAGCGCCGTACGAAGTGCCGCGCGGCCCAGGAGCTGTACGCGCCGCACAGGACGTACAGCGGGGTGGTCGGCCGTACGGGCTCCGGCAGGGCCTCGAACGCGGTCCGCAGCGCCCAGGTGACCGCGTCCACCGGTTTGGTGTGCGCTTCCGGGGCGCCGACGAGGTCCGGCGCGCCGAACGCCTGGACGGCGTCGGTCAGTTGACCGGCATCGGTGGCTGCGAGGGCGGCGCGGTGGCGGACGGTGACCGGCTGGCGGGGGTCGTCGGGTCGTGCGTCCGGTCGGCGGGGGCCGCCGGGGCGGGCGTCCGACCGCCGGTGCTCGTCGGGGCGGTCGTCCGGCCGACGGACTCCGTCGGGATGTCCGCCGGGACGTCCGTCCGGCTGCCCGCCGGATCGCGCGTCCGCCCGGCCCGTCTCCGCTGTCGTCATCCGGCCGCGCCACCCCTCTACCGCCAGTCATGAGTTGTCGAATATGCTGAATCGCGAGTCATATTTTGTCAATAACGCTCCGTGGGAGGGTGCCTTGCCGCGCCACATCGGCTTCGTCTCCATCGCCTGGCACGGCCATGTGAACCCGACCCTCGGCCTGGTCGCGGAACTGGTCCGGCGCGGTCACCGGGTCTCGTACGCGGTCACCGAGGCGTTCGCCCCCGCCGTACGGGCCGCCGGCGCCGAACCGGTCGTCTACCGCAACCCGGTGGACGACGCGCTCACCGAAGACGGCCTGGCGATCTCCCCCATGGACTTCCTGCGCGAGGCCAGGGCGACGCTGGACGTGCTGGAGCACGCCTGGTCCGCCGACCGCCCCGACACCATCGCGTACGACGGGATCGCCTGGGCGGGCCGGGTGCTCGCCGCGAGGTGGCGGCTGCCTGCGGCGGAGATGTGGCCCTCGTTCGTCTCCAACGAACACTTCTCGCTGGAGGCCGAGTTCCTGGCCGACAACCCGCTGCACCCGGGCGTGCTGCGCTTCGCCCGGGAACTCACCCGGTTCCTGGCCGCGCACGACCTGTCCGCGCTCTCGGTCACCGACTTCCTCGGCCACACCGAGGACCTGCGCCTGGTCTTCCTGCCGCGCGCGTTCCAGTACCACGGCGAGACCTTCGACGACCGGTTCGCCTTCGTCGGCCCCTGCGCCGGCGACCGCGGCTTCCAGGGAAGCTGGCGCCCGGCCGGGGACGGCCGTCCGGTGCTCCTGATCGCCCTCGGTACGGCCTGTTACGACTGGCCCGAGTTCTTCCGCATGTGCGGCGAGGCGGTGGAGCCGCTGCCCTGGCAGGTCGTCATGGCGTACGGGCCGCGCATGGACCGCGCCGCCATCGGACCGCTCCCGGACCACGTCGAGGCGCACCCGCACGTGCCCCAGCTCGACGTACTGCGCCATGCCGACGCGTTCGTCACCCACGCCGGCATGGGCAGCACGATGGAGGCCCTGCTGCACGGCACCCCGATGGTGGCCGTCCCGCAGACCCAGGAACAGACCGCCGTCGCCGCGCGCATCGACGCACTCGGCCTCGGCGTCCACCTGGACCGCGACCGCCTGGACGTGACCACCCTGCGCACGGCCCTGACCCGCGTCATGACGGACGGCGGCATCCGCACCGCGGTCGCACGGATGCGGGACCAAGTGCGCGGCGCCGGGGGAGCGGCCGAGGCCGCCGACCGCGTCGAGGCCCTGACACCCCGCCCGCCGGCCGTCCCCGTACGTACGGACTGACCGACCCGGAACTACCGCACGCGCAATCCAACATACGGACCCACCCAGCCCACCCAGCCCACCCAACCCACCCAGCCCACCCAACCCACCCAACCCACCGACCACGGTCCCTCGCGGGACCGGAACGGAGCACCGATGCAGGGCAAACTCGTCCGGCTCGAACGGCCCGCCGACCAGGACTACGAGCTGATGGCGCAGTGGTTCGGCCCGGACTCGGCCGCGGCCGTGATGGCCGCCACCGAAGGGGACGTGGTCACCGCCGAGGACTTCCGCAAGCTCGACCACACCGGCGGCCTGCGGCAGTTCGCGGTGCGCGACGGCGAGGACCGGACCGTGGGCGCGGTCCACTACAAGGCCCAGGGACCGGTCGGCGGCTATGTGCTCGGCGGCGCGATCGGCGACCCCGAGCTGTGGCGCCGCGGCTTCGGCGCCGAGGCGTTCGACCTGCTCATCGACCACCTCTTCCACGCACGCAACGCCCACCGGGTGCAGTTCACCACCGCGCTCTACAACAAGAACGTGCTGCGTCTGGTGACCGGCGTCGGCTTCACCCTCGAAGGCATCCTGCGGGAGTACTTCTACCTCGACGGGCGCCACCACGACGGCGCCGTCTGGGGCCTGCTGCGCCACGAGTACTACGCGGCGGTCGAGGAGCTCAAGCGCACCGATCCGACCTTCGTGCTCCCCGACACCATCCCCGAGGACGACAAGGCCGAGGCGCGCCGGCTGCTCGCCGAATACATCACCAGCCCCACCGGCAAGACATCGGCGGGCCTGCTGCTCGCCTCGGTCGGCACGGCCGAGCGGGGCACGGCCGAGCGGGGCATAGCCGAGCGGGGCGCGGGCGCGGACGAGCGGGCCGCTCAGCCGTGACCGTAGCGACCGCAACTCCGGCGGGTACCCCCGGTGGCGGTCCCCGCTGGGCCACCGTCGTCCTCTCCCCGCACTTCGACGACGCCGCGCTCTCCGTCGCCGGCCACCTCGTCCGTACCACCGGGCCCACCGCCGTGGTCACCGTCCACGGCGGTGCCCCGGCGGCGGACCGGATCTCCTGGTGGGACGCGGGCTGCGGCTTCGCCACACCGGACGAGGCGTACCGCGTCCGCCTCGCCGAGGACGCCCGGGCCTGCGCCCTGCTGGGCGCCGAACAGATCACCCTGCCGAACCCGGACAGTCCCTACCGCACCGACGGCGAACTCGACGGCCTGGCCGCCTTCCTGTCCGCCCTCCACCCCGCCACCCGAGTGCTGCTCCCCCTCGGCACGAACCAGCCGGACCACACGGCCGTCCGCGACCAGGCCCTCGCGGTGCTCGCCGGACGTCCGGGCCTGCCGCCCTACGTGTACGCGGACCTGCCGTACACGGGTGGCGTACGCAAGTGGGGCACGGACGCGGCCGTCGACCGGCTGGCCGCCTCCGACAAGTACGGCGGGGCCTACCGCGAACTGTCCGCCGCGTACGACCTGCGCGTCGCGCACGACATCCGCCTGGACGAACGAGAATGGGCGGCGAAACGCGCCGCCGTCCTGAGCTACACGTCCCAGCTCGCGCCGGTGGCGGTCGGCCACGGCCCGTTCCTGCGCCGCCCAGGTCCCCTGCAATCGGAACTGATCTGGGAGCTGGCCCTTCCGCGCACCTGATCGGCAGCCCCCGGCCGCCCTCGGCCACCAACCCCACCAACCCCACCAACCCCAGAAGGGAACCGCCATGCCGGGCAGCCCCCGCACGTCGGTGTCGGTCGAGCACTTCGACAAGGTCTACCGGTCCAAGCCCGACCCGTGGGGCACCCTCCACAAGCCGTACGAACAGGAGAAGTTCGCCGACACCGCGTCCCTGCTGCCCGCCGGCCGCTTCCGCTCCGCCCTGGAGATCGGCTGCGGCGTCGGCGCCCTCACCCGCCTGCTGGCACCGCACTGCGACCATCTGCTGGCCACGGACTGCTCCGCCGCCGCGGTCGGACAGGCCCGGGAGAACTGCGCCGACCTCCCCCACCTCACCTTCGAAACGCTCCGCGTCCCCAGCGAACTGGACGCCAAAACCCTCCCCACCCACCTCCCAAGCCCCATCGACCTCATAGTGATGTCCGAAGTCGGCTACTACCTCTCAACCCCCGACCTACTCCTCACCACCGCCCGCATCACCGCCCTGCTCCGCCCCGGAGGGCATGTGTTGCTGGCGCACTGGGTGCATGACGGACCCGACGCCGCACCGACCACAAGCGCCGTACAGGCAACGCACGCCACATCGTCCACGACCGCCACACCGGACATCGTGACCGGCCACGGCGTCCACCAGGTCTTCCGCGACCGCGCCGACCTCCAGCCGATCGACGGCCGGACCGTCCACCGCCACGGGAACTCGTACCGCTTGGACCTGCTGCAACGGGTGGCGTGAGGGGACGGGCACGCGCGGGGCGGAGCCCACGTACCGCCTGGGTGCCGCTCGCACCCGCTCGCGCACCGCCCCCGCACCTTGCACGTGCACCGTCCCGTACCTGCCCGCGCTGTGTGCCCCCGCCCCGATCACCGAGGGGGCAACCACCGCGCGAAAAACGCCCGCACACTTCGACGTACGGCCGGCACCGACACCTCCGGCCCCACCGCACCCACCAGCCTCCTCCGTGCCTCGGCCGTCATCAACCCAGCGGCCTGCAACTGCGGCACCATCGCGGCGTAGTCCGTGAACACCCAGTGCGCGGCGTGCCGGATCCGCCGCTGCCGGGTACGCCCTCCCGGGTGAGCGAGCATCGCCGACCAGGACCGCGCCATCTCCTCCCGCTTCGGAAACCCGTCCGTACCCACCAGGAGCAGCGGCCGGTCCACCCCGTACCGGGCCACCGGCAAGAGCTCCCCGGCCTGCCCGGAAGCAGCTGGTGCCTGATCGAGGAAGCCCTCCCAGTTGACGGCGGCCCCGATACGGCGATCCTCGTACATCACCTGTGCTGCGGTGGTCCCACCGGCCGAGTGCCCGTACACCCCGACCCGCCCCAGATCCAGCGCCCGCCCGAGCCCTTTCGGCACCGTCCGCCCCGCCGCGTCCGCCCCCCGCCCGGCCGCGAACTCCTCCAACTCCCGCAAGACGAACCGCACATCTTCCACCCTGGCCCCGACCATCGTCCGGAACACCGCCGCATCCGCCCTTGGATCCCCCCGGAAGGCGGTCGTCCGCACCAGCTCCCGCCCGGCCCTCCCCACCGGAAACTCCACCGCCACCGCATCCCCGGGGTGATCGACACACACCACCACCCACCCCCGGCTCGCCGTCTCCTCGGCGACGCACGTCCCCAAGCCGCGCGGGTCCCCACCGCCCGGGCTGTACAGCAACACCGGCCACCGACCATCCAGCACCGGCGCACCGGCATACGCATGCGTAGCGGTACCTGCCCAGTCCACCCCTGACTTCGGCAACCCCGGCCGCACCACCGGCATCACCTGCCCGAACAGCTTCGCGGCCCCGCCCGGCAACTGCCGCCCCACCACACACCCCCGTACAGCACCCGCCGGATAGAACACCGAAACAACCACCTCCCGCACCGCGATTTCACCCCACGGATCCCGCCGCCCACGATCCACCAAATACAGCTCCACAACCCCCACCGGATACGGCCCGGTCGGATTCGGCAGCCGTACGGCGATGTCGCCACCGTGCCGCCCACGCCCCGTCAGCGCCGAGGAACCGTCGGCGCCCCGTACCGACTCCACAGCCCGCGCCTGCCCGCTGCCTCCATAGCCGGCAAACAGGCCCCCCAGCCCCAAACCCACCGCCGCCCTGGCAACAACCCGCCGCCCCGGGCCCCTCACCTCTCCACCCACCATGTCCGCCGCCCTTCTCGTCACCTGTCCTGCGTCCTGTGCCTCGGCCCGTGCCGACGCACGGCCCGGCCACACCGGGACAATGACGCCCGAAGGAAGACACCGACGACCCTTTAGGCCCAGCCCGAAACCATGGCGCGACACCACCAGGGGGAGTAGTGCTCCGCATCCACTTCACGGCCGCGGACCTCGCACGGGTCCGCTTCGCACCCCGCCCGGCACCCCTGATCGAACTCAACACCGCCTTCATGAAGGCGGCCGGCAGCGACGACCCCCTCCTCTTCGGCCGCTGGCGACAACGCCTCTTCCGCTCCCTGCCCCCAGCCGTCCGGCCCCTACGCGACCTGGCCCCCGCAGGCCGGGCCCCCGCCTTCCTCGACGCCTACGACGACTCGCTCCCCGAGGCCCTGGAAGCCATTGAGGCGTCACACCCCACCCACATCCGAGCCGAACTACAACGCGTCTACGCCGCGACCCCGCACCCGCCACCATCCTGGATACGCGCCCTGCACCAAGGCGACACCGACGCCTGGCACCTCTTCCGCCGGGCCCAGCACACCGCCTTCGAAACCGTCCTACGCCCCGTGTGGAACCTGATCCAGGACCTCCACCGAGCCGAATTCACCCGGTACGCCCTGACCACCGCCGAACACGGCACCGCCCACGCCCTCACCCACCTCATCCCCGGCACTCACTTCCACACCAACACCTGGGTGTTCCCCGCCCACCCCACCCCCCAAGAAATCCACCTGACCGGCCAGGGCCTGACCCTCCACCCCACCTTCCACTGGACCACCCACCCCCTCATCGGCAACCTCCCACCCACCCCCTCACCCCCCACCCACCCCAACCTCCCAGCCAACCCCTCACTCCCCACCCACCCCTTGGCCCTCACCTATCCAGCAGGCCCCGGCCTCCCTCTCACACCCCCCGACGCAACCGCCCCTAACGACCCCTTGACCGCGGTCCTCGGCCACACCCGCGCCGCAATCCTCCGCCACCTCGCCACCCCACAAACCACCACAGCCCTGGCCCGCCACCTGAACCTCAGCACCCCCACCATCTCCACCCAAACCACAGCCCTACGCACCGCCGGCCTCCTCACCACAACCCGCACAGGCCGCTCAGTAACCCACAAGCAAACCCCCTTAGGAGCCCTCCTAACCCACCACACAAACCCCCTGTGACACACAACACCCCCACCCCCGCCCCGTCACCCACCCACAACGAAGCGAGGCCCCCTGGGAACATTCCCAGAGGGCCTCGCCTTGCTACTTCTCAGTCGGGGTGGCGGGATTTGAACCCACGACCTCTTCGTCCCGAACGAAGCGCGCTGCCAAGCTGCGCCACACCCCGAAGCAACGAGCTCTACTTTAGCGGACCGATCCCCATAGGTGAAATCCGGTTCTCGGGGCGGCGGGGATGCGGCCTGACCTGGTCGAGTCCGACGAGGACGAGGGCCAGGGCGTAGAAGGCGGAGCCGAAGACGAGGGTGTTGAGGGCGATGCCGGCGTAGCCGTGGAGATCTACGTCGAGGAAGGGGTACGGGTAGCGGCCCTCGGTGCCGGGGTCGAGGAGGGCGCCGCGGATGAGGGCGAAGGGGAGGTAGAGGAAGGGGTAGGCCAGCCACTGGGCGGCGTAGCGCCAGCGGAAGGCGCGGGGGGCGGTGAGCAGGAGCCAGTCCAGTGCGGCGCCGATGGGGGTGGCGGTGTGCAGGAGGTGGGTGGAGACGGTGCGGATGCCGTCGTGCTCAGGGGTTCCGGTCATCGAGAAGCCGCTGGAGTCGTTGCTGAGGACGAAGTGGAAGACGAGACCGGTGATGGCTATGTAGAGGAGGACCGCGCCGGTGATCCGTGGGGAGATCGGGGGGCGGGCGGTCCAGGCGCGGTGCGCGGACCAGGCGAAGCAGACGGCCACGGCGATGTTCGACTGGATCGTGAAGTAGCTGAAGAGGCGTCCCAGGTCCGGAGTGATCGCGATGTCCAGGACGATGCCGGCCAGCGCGGCCAGGGCGATCAGCAGGCGGAAGGCGGCGGCCAGCGGGCGGCGGACCGGGGGTACGACCGCGGAGGCCGGGGTATGGGCGGAGGCGAACGCCGCTCCCCGGGCGTAGCGGGAGGAGGCGTGCGAGGTGGCCTGCGGCGGACGGGAACGGGGGACGCGGGCGCTGGTGGGGTCGATCATCCCCCCACGCTAGACCGGAGCCGGGCGGGATGGGGAAGGTGTGTACGAATCGGCTGGGAGGGGCCTGTGGGGTGAGGAGGCCGAAGCCGGGCGGCCCGGCCCCCGTATCCGTGCGGCCCCGTCCCGGTAGCCGTACCCCACAGCCCCGCCCCGGTACCCGTACCCCGGCGGCCCACCCGCCGTATCCGTACCCGAGCGGCCCGGTCCGGGAGGGACGGTCCCGCGAGGCCCGGTCCCAGGGCCGGGCCTCCCTGTGAGATGTGTCGCGTGCCCGGCGGTCAGTCGCGTGCCGTCAGGGTCAGCAAGGTCGCCTCGGGGGGGCAGGCGAAGCGGACGGGGGTGTAGCGGTTGGTGCCGCAGCCTGCGGAGACGTGCAGGTAGGAGGTGTGGTCGCCCGCGGTGTGGGTGGACAGGCCCTTGACCCGTTCCGTGTCGATGTCGCAGTTGGTGACCAGGGCCCCGTAGAAGGGGATGCAGAGCTGGCCGCCGTGGGTGTGGCCGGCCAGGATCAGCGGGTAGCCGTCGGCGGTGAAGGCGTCGAGGGTACGCAGGTACGGGGCGTGGACGACGGCCAGCGAGAGGTCCGCGTCGGGCTCCGGTCCGCCGGCGACCTTGGCGTAGCGGTCGCGCTTGATGTGCGGGTCGTCCAGGCCGGTCAGCGCGATCTCGAAGCCGCCGGCCGAGCCGTCGAGCTTGAGACGGCCGCGGGTGTTGGAGAGGTTGAGCCAGCCGGCCGTGTCGAAGGCGTCGCGCAGGTCTTCCCACGGGTTGTGGACGACGCCGACGGCGGGCGGATTGCCGTTCAGCCCGTGACGCTTCTGGACCTTTTCGATCAGGTAGCGGGCCGGGTTGCGCAGCTTCGGTCCGTAGTAGTCGTTGGAGCCGAAGACGTACGCACCGGGGAACTCCATGAGCGGGCCGAGCGCGTCCAGGGTCTCCGGAACCCCCTCGGGGTCGGAGAGGTTGTCACCCGTGTTGATCACGAAGTCGGGACGCAGCCCGGCCAGCGACTGGAGCCAGCGCTGCTTCTTGCGCTGTCCGCTGACCATGTGGATGTCGGAGACCTGGAGCACGCGCAACGGCCGCATGCCGGGAGGCAGTACGGGCACGGTGACCCGGCGCAGTCTGAAGGAGCGGACTTCGAATCCGGCCGCGTAGGTCAGGCCCGCCGCTCCGACCGCGGCGATGGACAGGGGGACTCCGTAACGAGCGCGCATGTTCCCCATCGTTGCAGAGGGAGTGGGGGTGGCGCCCATCGGCGGGGGCCAGGGCAGCGCGCCCGCCTGCGCTCATCGATGCGGCCTCCCGCCTGCGCCCGATGGCGCAGCGTCCCGCCGGCGCTTAATGGTGACGCGTTCGGCACCGCGTACGGGCATACTCGACGTCATGACCACGCTCAAGTCGAAGCTGCAGGACGACCTCACCACGGCCATCAAGGCCCGTGACGAGCTGCGCTCTTCCACCCTCCGTCTCACTCTGACCGCCGTCCAGAAGGAGGAGGTCGCGGGTACCGAGGCGCGCGAGCTCTCGGACGCCGAGGTCGAGAAGATCGTCGCGCGGGAGGCGAAGAAGCGTCGGGAGGCCGCCGAGGCTTTCGACAAGGGCGGTCGCGCCGAGCAGGCGGAGCGGGAGCGTGCGGAGGGCGAGGTGCTCGCCGAGTACCTGCCCAAGCCGCTCACCGACGACGAGCTGGAGGGCCTGGTCGCCGAGGCCGTGGCGGAGGCGAAGGCGGGCGGTGCCGAGGGCCCGAAGGCGATGGGCGCCGTCATGAAGATCGTGAACCCGAAGATCGCGGGCCGGGCCGAGGGCGGCCGGGTGGCCGCGGTGGTCAAGAAGCTGCTCGCGGGCTGAGAGAGGGGAGGCGGGGCCGGCCCGCGGCGAGCCTGACTCGTCGCGGACACCGCGGCGAGGCCGGACAGGGTGAGGCCAGACCGAGGCCAGACCGAGGCCAGACCACGGCGAGGTCATACCGCGGCGGGCACCGCCGCGAGGCCGGACCACGGCGGGCACCGTCGCGAGGCCCGACCCCACAACGGCCACCCACGACAGCCCAGCCCCCGCGGCCCTCCGCCCCCACGCCACGCGGACACGCCTCCCCCAGTACGAACAGGGGCGCTCCCACCATCCGGTGGAAGCGCCCCTCATCGCGTTCAGGCCGGGCCCGGCCTCAGCCGCCCGTGCCTCCGAACAGCCCCGGGAAGCCGGGGATGTCCCAGCCGCCGCCCGGCTTGTTGTCGTGGCCGCCGCCGTTGCCGCCGGGCCGGTGGGGCGGGCGGGCGTGCCGGCCGCCGTTCTTCCCGTTGTCGCCGTTCTTGCCGGAGTCGCCGATCGGGACGGTGGGCAGGGACGGGGCGGGCCGGCCGGACAGCGCCCCCGACATCGCCTGGTTCCAGATCGGGCCGGGGGTGTCCGCGCCGTACACCTTGTCGTGGAAGGTGCCGCCGATGGTGATGTCGAACATCCTGCGCTTGTGGGCGGGGTCACCGACCCAGACCGCGCCGGACATGTTCGGGGTGTAGCCGGTGAACCAGGCGGCGTACCGGTCGTCGGTGGTGCCGGTCTTGCCTGCGCTGTCCCGGCCCTGGAGGCCGGCCTGCCTGCCCGTGCCGTCCTCGACCACACCCTTGAGCAGGGTGTTGATGGTCTTGGCGGTCTGTTCGGACATCGCGCGCCGGCAGCTGGTCTTCGGTACGGTCAGCGCCTTGCCGTTCGCGTCGGTGATCGACTCGATGGCGACCGGGGAGCACTGGATGCCTCCGTTGGCGAAGGTCGCGTACGCGTTGGCCATGGTCAGCGGGGACACCTCGGGGGAGCCCAGCGCGATGGCGGGCTTCTGCTCCACCGGGTTGCCGTTGGCCCGCCGGATGCCCATCTTCTCGGCCATCTTGACCACCGGGCAGATGCCGATGTCGCTGATCATCTGCACGAAGTAGGTGTTGACCGACTTCGCGGTCGCCTCCTTCATGCCGTACGGGCCGACTTCGGAGGTGTTCTCGTTCTGGACTGTGTCCCGGCCCGTCCACTGGCCCGTACAGGTGGCGACCGGGCTCGGGTACTGCATCTTGTACGGCGACGAGTACGTCTGCTCCGGGCTCTTGCCCGCCTCCAGGGCCGCTGCCGCGATCACCGGCTTGAACGTCGAGCCGGGCTGGTAGCCCGCGCCGCCGCCCATCTTCTGGTCGACGGACAGGTTCATCTGCGTCTGGTTCTGACCGAAGCCGTACGGGCGGGACTGGCCCATGCCCAGGATCTTTCCGGTGCCGGGCTGGACGATGGTCGCCGCGGCGGCGACCGGGTCGTTGTCGTAGACCCGTCCGGTGACGGCCGACTGGATCGCCTTCTGGGTCTGCGGGTCGAGCGTCGTACGGATCGTCAGGCCGCCCTGGTTCCAGCGCTTGCCGCGTTCCTTGCGGGTCTTGCCGAACGCGGGGTCGTTCAGCAGCACCTCGCGTACGTAGTCACAGAAGAAGCCGGCGCCCGAACCTGCCGTGATGCAGCCGTTCTTGGGCCGGCTGACGTCGAGTTTGATCGGCTTCTTGGCCGCGGCGTCGGCCTGGGCCTGGGTGATGGCCTTGGTGTCGGCCATCCGTTGCAGCACGGTGTTGCGGCGGCGCTGGGCTTCCTTGGGGTCGTTGACCGGGTCGTAGCGGCTCGGCGACTGCACGATGCCCGCCAGCAGGGCGGACTCGTCCAGGGTCAGGTCCTTGGCGTGCTTGCTGAAGTAGCGCTGGGAGGCCGCCTCGACGCCGTACGCCTGCTGCCCGAAGAAGGTGATGTTCAGGTAGTTCTGGAGGATCTTGCGCTTGCCCAGCTCCTCCTCGACCTGGATCGCGTACTTCAGCTCCTTGACCTTGCGGCCGATGGTCTGCTGGGTGGCCTGGGCGACCTTGTCCGGGTCGTCACCGGCCTCCTCGATGAAGACGTTCTTCACGTACTGCTGCGTCAGCGTCGAGGCACCCTCGGAGACCCCGCCGGACTGCGCGTTCTTGTTCAGCGCGCGCAGGATGCCCTTCAGGTCGATCGCGCCGTGCTGATAGAAGCGCGCGTCCTCGATGGCGACGATCGCCTTCTGGATGTACGGCGACATGTCCTTGAGGTCGACCACGGTGCGGTCGCGCGAGTAGACCTTGGCGATCTCGCCGCCCTTCGCGTCCAGGATGGTGGTCCGCTGGCTCAGCGGCGGCGTCTTCAGATTGGCCGGGATCTCGTCGAAGCCCTCGACGGACCCCTTGGCCGCGAGGCCCAGCGCGCCGGCGGCGGGAAGGGCCAGGCCCGCCAGCACCGCTCCGGCCAGCACGCTGACACCCAGGAATTTAGCGGCCTGCTGGGTCCTGGTCAGACCCCCGCCGTCGCGCTTCTTACCCATGAGGGCACCCTAAGCCTCGTGTGCGAGGTCCGGCGGGAGCGGGGCTCGGTTCGGGACGTTCGTACGGCCCGGGAGCCGGCCGGACGTCCGGCCGGATGACCGGGTGGGCGTCCGGCCGGGCCGACTTCGCCAAGTGGCTACGTTCTCAATCGCCGGACAGGGGCGCATCTGTTCGTTTAACCTGATCCCGTCCGGCGCGGCAGACGGATCACACCGATGCGTCAACCCCGCCTCCGGGCATCGAGCGCGCCCCGTATGTCCCTATCTGTCCTCGGAAACCCGCTGTGGCATGGGCGACGGGCCCACGGTTCCAGGTGGGTGGCCTATGCCTCCGGCTCACTCCGTTGGGTGATCTGCCGCGCACGCATAGTCCGTTCGGGCCATTCAAGATTGGGCCCGAAGGGGGTGTTGCGCCCTGCTCGCCTTCCGTAACGTCCTCAACTGGCAACGGTGAATATGCCGCTTGCCGCCGTGGGGGAGCCTCGATTCGGGAGAGGACGGCGCCAGCATGAGCTGGGTAACCGACTGGAGTACACAGGCAGCCTGCCGCACCACCGATCCGGACGAGCTGTTCGTTCAGGGCGCGGCCCAGAACCGGGCCAAGGCGGTCTGCACCGGATGCCCGGTGCGGACGGAGTGCCTGGCCGACGCCCTGGACAACCGCGTGGAGTTCGGTGTCTGGGGCGGCATGACCGAGCGCGAGCGGAGGGCGTTGCTGCGCCGCCGCCCGACCGTCACCTCGTGGCGCCGGCTGCTGGAGACGGCGCGTACGGAATACGAGCGCAGCACGGGCATCCTGCCCGTGGGCTGCGAAGACGACGAGACGTACGAGACCACCTACGACAACGCGTACGAGAACCGCTATGACGGTACGTACGACAACTACGCCGCGGTGGGCTAGACCCGACGGACGCATGACGTAGGCCGGACGGTCCGGTGGCGTCAGCGGTGTCGGCAGGGTCGGCGGTGTCGGCTGTGTCCGCTTGAAGCGACGCCTTGAAGCGGCGCGGCGGCTTCCCTTGGTGTGCCGTCAGGCGGGCCGGGGCCGGTACTCGTCCGGTGCGCGTATGGGCCATGCCTGTGCGCTGCGCCTCGGCGCGGCCCGGTGTGCGGCCCTTCTGTGCCTCTCCGTGCCTCTCTGTGCCTCCGGCGCCGGGAGGGAGCGGTGGCGGTACGGGCTTGCCGCCGGTGTGCCGGTGCGTCTCAGCGGGCGCACGAGCCCCGCAGCCAGGTGCTGGCAGTGCCACATGCTGGCAGTGCCACATGCAGGCAGCGCCCTATACAGGCAGCGCCACTGGAGTCCGCAGCAGAAGCAGGCCGCGGCGGAGAGCAGCTCCCTGGCTCTGCCCTTCCCGGCTCAGTCCTCCGCGGGCCCCGTCTCTCCTGGCGTCTCCTCCGGCCCGCGGTCCTGCCCACGTACCGGCTCTCGTCCCGGCTCCCGCCCCTGTACGGCCAGGCGGTCGCCGATCGCCCGTAGCCCGGCCAGGTCGTGGACATCGCCGGGCAGTGCGGCGATCTCCGCCACCGGGACCTCGGGGTGCAGCGCGGTGAAACGGTCGCGGGTGCGTCGCTCGCGCGCGAGCACCTGCATGCGCTCGGCGTGCAGCCGGAGCAGGCCGGCGGCGAGCCGCGCCGCCGACGGGGGATCGTCCGTTGTCGAGGGGTCCGCCGCGGCGGGGGAGTGGCCGTCGGCGGTACGAGAATCAGCCTTCCCGTCCGCTAGATCCACAATGCCGTCCCCGCCAAGATTTTCAGACCGGTCACCGGACGGCTCCGGCGTCCCGTCGTCCTCGGCGGCGGCCCGGTCCGTGAGAGCCTCCGCGGCGGCCAGCGCCCGTTCCGCGCTGAGCTGCGCCGCGCCGCTGCCGTGCACCCGGTTCAGCACCAGCCCGGCCAGCGGCATCTGCTCGGCGGCCAGCCGCTCGACGAAGTACGCCGCCTCGCGCAGCGCGTCCCGCTCCGGCGCCGCCACGACGAGGAACGCGGTGCCGGGCGCCTGGAGCAGCCGGTACGTCGCGTCCGCGCGTGTACGGAAGCCGCCGAACATGGTGTCCATGGCGGCGGCGAACGTCTGGACGTCCCGCAGCAGTTGACCGCCCATGACCTTGCTGAGCGTGCCGGTCATCATCGACATACCGACATTGAGGAACTTCATCCCGGCCCGGCCGCCGGCCTTCGCGGGCGCCATCAGTATCCGGATGAACTTGCCGTCCAGGAACGACCCGAGGCGCTTGGGCGCGTCCAGGAAGTCGAGCGCGGAGCGGCTGGGCGGGGTGTCGACGATGATCAGGTCCCACGCGTCGCGGGTGCGCAGCTGGCCCAGCTTCTCCATGGCCATGTACTCCTGCGTGCCCGCGAAACCGGCCGACAGGGACTGGTAGAAGGGGTTCTCCAGGATCGCGCGGGCCCGTTCGGCGTCCGCGTGCGCCTCGACGATCTCGTCGAACGTGCGCTTCATGTCCAGCATCATGGCGTGCAGCTCGCCGCCGGCCGACTCGTCGACGCCCTTGACCCGGCGGGGCACGTTGTCCAGCTCCGAGATGCCCATCGACTGGGCCAGCCGGCGGGCCGGGTCGATGGTCAGCACGACGGCCTTGCGGCCGCGCTCGGCGGCGCGTACGCCGAGGGCCGCGGCGGTCGTGGTCTTGCCGACGCCGCCGGAGCCGCAGCACACGACGATGCGGGTGCGCGGGTCGTCCAGCAGCGGATCGACCTCCAGGGGGGCGGCGGGGGAGTCCAGCGCGCCGGGCCCGGAGGCGGGCTGTGCGGTGCGCCGGGACGGTGCGGTGCCGTCGTCCTGGGTGGGTGCGTCCGCGGTCATATGGGCCCCTGTTTCCGCAGGTCTCTCGCCAGCCGGTACAGCCCGGCGAGGTCCACTCCCTCCGGGAGCAGCTCCAACTCGTAGGTGGGCAGGCCGAGCCCGGCCAGCTCGGCGTGTTCGGCGCGCTCCAGGTCGACGCGCTGCGCGTGCTCGCGGGCCTCTTCGAGGAGCGGGTCGATGAGCCGGTCGGCCCACGCCACACCGGCCGCGCCGCGGCGGCCCCCGCTCAGCCCGGCGGTGGCCAGCGCCTCGGCGATGCCCGTACGGGCCCCGTTGGCGGCGATGTCCACCTCGCCGGTGTCCAACACCTCGGGGCGGGTCATGTTGATCACCACGCCGCCCACCGGCAGGCCCGCCGCGCGCAGCTCCGCGATGCCGTCCACGGTCTCCTGGACGGGCATCTCCTCCAGCAGCGTGACCAGGTGGACCGCCGTCTCGGGGGATTTCAGGACCCGCATCACGGCCTGTGCCTGGTTGTGGATCGGGCCGATCTTCGCCAGCCCGGCCACCTCGTCGTTCACGTTCAGGAAGCGGGTGATGCGGCCGGTGGGCGGGGCGTCCATCACGACGGCGTCGTAGACGTACCGCCCGCGTTTGTCCTTGCGGCGCACGGCCTCGCACGCCTTGCCGGTCAGCAGGACGTCCCGCAGGCCTGGGGCGATGGTGGTGGCGAAGTCGATCGCGCCGAGCTTCTTCAGGGCGCGGCCTGCGCCGCCGAGCTTGTAGAACATCTGGAGGTAGTCCAGCAGCGCGCGCTCGGCGTCGATGGCCAGCGCGTAGACGTCGCCGCCCGCCCGCCGCCCGCCACCGCCTCCGGCGGAATCGCCGCGCGACGCCCCTGCCGGTTCCGGGCCGGGGGCCACCGCGATCTTGCGCTCCTCGTACGGGAGCGCCTCGGTCTCGAACACCTGGGCAATGCCCTGCCGGCCCTCGACCTCGACCAGGAGGGTACGGCGCCCCTCGGTGGCCAGGGCGAGGGCGAGGGCAGCGGCGACCGTGGTCTTGCCGGTACCGCCCTTGCCGCTGACGACATGGAGCCTGCTCACGCCAAGGAGCCTAACCAGTCCGGGTACGGGCTACGCACGGGACCGCCGACGGGTTGTGCGCCGGGGGGCGGATGGAGTGCGCCGCGCGCGGGGCGGGCCGCCCGGTGCCCGCGCCCGCCCGCCGCTGCCGCGGGCCGCCCGTACAGGCATTACGCTCGGCCCCATGACCAAGTGGGAATACGTGACCGTGCCGCTGCTGGTGCACGCGACCAAGCAGATTCTGGACACCTGGGGCGAGGACGGCTGGGAGCTGGTCCAGGTCGTGCCGGGGCCGAACAACCCCGAGCAGCTGGTGGCCTACCTGAAGCGGGAGAAGCAGGCATGAGCGCGGTGGAGGACAAGCTCGCCGAGCTGGGCCTGAAGCTGCCCCAGGTGGTGCCGCCGCTGGCCGCCTACCAGCCCGCGGTGCGCTCGGGCGCGTACGTCCACACCTCCGGCCAGCTGCCGATGGTGGACGGCGCGCTGCCGGCCGCCGGCAAGGTGGGCGCCGAGGTGAGCCCGGAGCAGGCCAAGGAGCTGGCCGCGACCTGCGCGCTGAACGCGCTGGCCGCGGTGAAGTCCGTGATCGGCGACCTCGACAAGATCGTGCGGGTCGTCAAGGTCGTCGGCTTCGTCGCCTCGGCCCCCGGCTTCACCGGTCAGCCCGGCGTCATCAACGGCGCCAGCGAGCTGCTGGGCGAGGTGCTGGGCGACAAGGGCGTGCACGCCCGCTCCGCGGTGGGCGTGGCCGTGCTGCCGATCGACGCGCCGGTCGAGGTCGAGATGCAGGTCGAGGTCGCGGACTGAGGGCGGGCGGGCGTTCCGTCCGTATCGCGGCACAGCCCGGACGCCCGTGTGCGTCCGACGCCGTGGGGACTTCGAGGGCCGGGCGGGCCGGGGAACCGGGCCGCCCGGCCCTCGCCGTGTCCCGGGCCCCCTCGAACATCCACGCGCGAGCGCATAGCATCCGGCCATGTCGTCGACCCCCAATGGCCAGTGGTATCCGCCGGAATGGCCGGACCGCATCCGGGCCCTCGCGCAGGGCGAGCTGACCCCGGCGGTACCTCGCCGGGCCGCGACCGTCCTGCTGCTGCGGGACACCGACACCGGCGGCCCCGCCGTCCACATGCTGCGCAGACGTACCTCCATGGCCTTCGCGGGCGGCGCGTACGCCTACCCCGGCGGGTCCGTGGACGCGCGGGACGAGCGGCCGGTGGCCTGGGCCGGGCCCTCGCGCGCCGAGTGGGCCGCCCGCCTCGGCTTCGGGGCCGGGGAGGAGGCCGCGGCACAGGCCGTGGTCTGTGCGGCCGTCCGGGAGACGTTCGAGGAGGCGGGCGTCCTGCTCGCCGGTTCCTCGGCGGAGACCGTGGTCGCGGACACCACCGGTGCCGACTGGGAGGCGGACCGCGCGGCGCTGGTCGCCCACGAGCTGTCCTTCGCCGACTTCCTGGAGCGCCGCGGTCTCGTCCTGCGCAGCGACCTCCTGGGAGCGTGGGCGCGCTGGATCACCCCGGAGTTCGAACCGCGCCGCTACGACACCTGGTTCTTCGTGGCGGCCCTGCCCGCCGGCCAGCGCACCCTCCCGCAGGGGCCGCCGACCGGTTCCAGCGCTGGGGGAGCCCCGGACACCTCTTCGGAGGCGGACCTCGCGGTGTGGATCCGTCCCGCCGACGCCGCCGCCGGCTACGACCGCGGGGAGCTGCTGATGATGCCTCCGACCATCTCGACGCTGCGCGGCCTGGAGACGTACGGGAGCGCCGCCGAGGCCCTTGCCGCGGCCGATGGCCGGGACCTGACGCCCGTTCTCGCGCGGGCGGAGGTCAAGGACGGCGAGATCGTGCTGAGCTGGCCGGGGCACGACGAGTTCACCAAGCGCATCGACCCTGCGGGCGGCCCGGCCGCCCCGCCCGCGCACACCCCGGCGAGCGCGCCCGCGCGCACGCCCGCGAACGCCCCCATGGACACCCCCGAGAACCCGCCCACGACCACGGGAGAGCCCACCGTATGACGTACGCAGCCGCCCTCCCCGGCCGGCCCCGCGGCGGGGCCATCGCCGGGCCCGCCACCGACCGCGCCCGGTGCGTGCTCGCCCCGAACCCGTCCCCGATGACCCTGGACGGCACCAACACCTGGATCGTCGCCGAGCCGGACGCCGACCTGGCGGTCGTCATCGACCCAGGACCGCTGGACGAGGCCCACCTCAAGGCGGTCGTGGACGCCGCCGGGCAGGCCGGGAAGCGGATCGGCCTGACGCTGCTGACGCACGGTCACCCGGACCACGCCGAGGGCGCCGCGCGCTTCGCCGAGCTGACCGGATCGGCCGTACGGGCCCTGGACCCGGCGCTGCGCCTCGGTGACGAGGGCCTGGCGGCCGGCGACGTGATCACCACCGGCGGCCTGGAGCTGCGTGTCGTACCGACCCCCGGCCACACCGCCGACTCGCTCTCGTTCCACCTCCCGGCCGACGCCGCCGTGCTGACCGGCGACACGATCCTGGGCCGCGGGACCACCGTAGTCGCCCACCCGGACGGCCGGCTGGGCGACTACCTCGACTCGCTGCGGCGGCTGCGCTCCCTGACCGTCGACGACGGCGTCACGACCGTCCTCCCCGGCCACGGGCCCGTACTGAACGACGCGCAGGGCGCGGTCGAGTTCTACCTCGCGCACCGCGCCAACCGGCTGGCCCAGGTGGAGACGGCGGTCGAGGCGGGGCACCGGACGCCGTCGGAGGTCGTGGCGAGCGTGTACGCGGACGTGGACCGCACCCTGTGGCCCGCCGCCGAACTGTCCGTACGGGCGCAGCTGGACTATCTGGGGGAGCACGGGCTGATCTGACGGGAGGCGTTGGCGGGGCGGGGCGGGCCGTCAGACGCTCGCCCGCTCCTCCGCGCCCGTGCCCGCGTCCGCCGGCCCCAGCTCCCGTTCGATACCGCCCCGTAGCAGCTCGCGGGCCCGCTCCAGGGGCACGGAGCCGGTCAGCCAGCGGGTGCTGAGCCCTTCCACGAGCGCGGTGAGCCGCTCGGCCACGTCGGCCACCGGGGCGTCGCGGTCGGCCGTGCCGGCGGCCTGTGCCTCCCGTACGAGGTCGGCCACGTCGTCCGTCCACTGCCGGGTCGCCTCGCGCAGCTGCTCCCGCAGCCCGTCGTCGAAAACGGCGCTGGACTGGAACTCTCCCCAGGCGGTGCTGTTCTCCACCATCTCGGGGGTGTCCTGGAGCTCGCGCAGCAGCATCTCCTCCAGCTGGGCGCGCGGACCCGCCGTACGCACGGTCTCCGGGTCCGGCGCCGTGCAGCGCTCGGCGCGTTCGCCGATGAAGTCGAGGGTGCGCCGCAGCAGTTCGGCCCGGCCGCCGAAGTGGTAGTAGATCAGCCCGGTCGACACCCCGGCCGCGGCCGCGATCTCCTCGACCCGCAGGCCGCGTACGCCGCTCCGCGCGATGGTGCGGGTCGCGGCTTCCAGGATCTGCAGTCGGCGCTCGGACACAGTCGACCACCGTACTCCGTGGGCGGGACCCGGCGGCCGGTGGCCGGTAAGCGGTCGCCGGGCGCCCGTCCCGGTGCTACGTTCGACCCACGCCCTGACTGAAAATTCAGTCAGTGAACGGGTGGCCCGTACCCGACGGCCGACCCGGGAAGGAGAACAGCCGGTCATGAACCGACCACGACGTCTTCTGACGCGACGGCGGGCGCTCGGACTCGGCGGTCTGGGAGCCCTGGCGGGTGCGGGCTTCGCGTACGCCACATGGGCGCCCGGGCCCTCCGGGAGCGCCGCACCGGCCGCCGCCCCCGTCCCGGTCCGGATGCCCGCCGAGTGGCGGCCGCACGCCGCGACGTACCTCGCCTGGCCGCCGTCCGACTCGCTCTGGGGCGACCAGGCTCCCGCCGTCCAGCGCGACATCGCGCGGCTGGCGCGCACCGTCGCCGAGTACGAACCGGTCGTGCTGCTGGCCGGCCCGGCGGAGCAGGCGCGGGCGCGCCGCGCGTGCGGCGGGTCGGTGGAGATCCTGCCGGTCCCGGTCGACGACCTGTGGGTACGGGACACCGGACCGGTCTTCGTCACGCGCGCCGGCGCGCCGGCCGGCGCCGCCCGCGCCGGCGTCGACTTCCACTTCAACGGCTGGGGTGGCAAGCAACGCCACCCGAATGATGCCGAGGTGGCCCGGAAGGTGCTGGACCACGAGGGCATCTCCCGTATCGATGCCGGCATCACGGCCGAGGGCGGCTCCTTCGAGGTCGACGGCGAGGGCACGCTGCTCGCCGCCGAGAGCTCGCTGGTCAACCCCAACCGCAACCCCGGCAGGCGGCGGGCGGAGATCGAGCGGGAGCTGAAGCGCGTCCTGGGGGTGACGCAGGTGATCTGGGTCGAGGGCGTCCGGGGCGCGGACATCACCGATTGCCACGTCGACACGGTCGCGCGCTTCGTGGAGCCGGGCGTCGTCGCCCTGAACCGCCCCTGGCAGGGGGACGGCCCGGACGTCTGGACGCGGGTGTACGAGCAGGTCCGCGGTGTCCTCGCGCAGGCCCGCGACGCCCGGGGCAGGCGGCTGGAGACCGTCGAGGTCCCGGAGCCCGACCCGTACGCGATCGGCGAGCGGGGGCCGGAGTTCCTCGCCTCGTACCTCAACTACTACGTCGCGAACGGTGTGGTCGTCCTGCCCCGCTTCGGCGACCGCCGGGCCGACGACCGGGCCGCCGGAATCCTGCGCGAGCTCCATCCGGGGCGGGACGTACGGCAGCTGACGATCGACGCGGTCGGGGAGGGCGGGGGCGGCATCCACTGCGCTACACAGCAGCTGCCGACGGTGGGGTAGGCGGCGGGGCTGCTGGGGCCAGGGGAGCGTTCGGGACTGCTGGGAAGTGGAGCCCGTTCGGCCGGTCGGACTGGGCCGGGTGGGGTCGTTGGGGCGGATGGGGTACGGCCGGGCGGTCGTCGGGGTCCAGGGCCTGTCCGGCCGGTTCACGCGAAAGGGTCCCGCTCCTGGTGGAGCGGGACCCTTTCGGTGCCGGATGCGGTGTACGACGGCAGCCGCCGGGACGCGTCAGCGCGAACGCTTCGCCAGGCGCTCCACGTCCAGGAGGATCACCGCGCGCGCCTCCAGACGCAGCCAGCCGCGGCCCGCGAAGTCCGCGAGGGCCTTGTTGACCGTCTCGCGCGAGGCGCCGACCAGCTGGGCCAGCTCCTCCTGCGTGAGGTCGTGCACGACGTGGATGCCCTCCTCGGACTGCACGCCGAAGCGGCGCGACAGGTCCAGGAGCGCGCGGGCGACGCGGCCCGGCACGTCGGAGAAGACCAGGTCGGACATCTGGTCGTTGGTCTTGCGCAGGCGGCGGGCGACGGCGCGCAGCAGCGCGGTGGCGACCTCCGGGCGGGCGTTCAGCCAGGGCTGGAGGTCGCCGTGGCCCAGGCCCAGCAGCTTGACCTCGGTGAGTGCGGTGGCGGTGGCGGTACGCGGGCCCGGGTCGAAGAGGGAGAGCTCGCCGATCAGCTCACCGGGGCCGAGGACGGCGAGCATGTTCTCCCGCCCGTCGGGGGAGGTGCGGTGCAGCTTCACCTTGCCCTCGGTGACCACGTACAGGCGGTCGCCCGGGTCCCCTTCGTGGAACAGGGCGTCGCCGCGGGCGAGCGTGACCTCTCCCATCGAGGCGCGCAGCTCGGCCGCCTGCTCGTCATCGAGCGCCGCGAAGAGCGGTGCGCGCCGCAGAACGTCGTCCACGAGATCTCTCCTTGTCGACATGCTCAAAGGGACCTTGGTCCCCATCATGCCGGAATGCAAAACAGTGCGATCAATCACAAGGATGCCGGACCCGTGGCGCAAGCCATACGGCAGGGGGCCGATTGGACCCTTGGGTCAGGAAGATCGGACCGGATGTCAGTGGGTGGCCTTACTCTGGCCGAGTGTCCAATACGCCGGTGAGAGCACAGGACAAGGGGGCTGAGCGAGTGAGCGCGGGCCGTGATTCCGCTGTGGGCGAACAGGCGTCCGCCGAGGCCGCGAAGGCGGTGAAATCCGAAGAAACGGTACGGAAGGCGACGAAGCGGAAGAAAGCCGCGGAAACGCCCGCGACCGGGACCGGCGCCGCGAAGCGGGCCACGGCGAAGAAGACGACCGCGAAGAAGACGACCGCGAAGAAGACGACCGCGAAGCCGGCCGTGAAGAAGGCGGCCGCCGAGACGACCGCGAAGAAGAGCGCCGCCAAGAAGAGCGCCGCCAAGACGACCGCGAAGAAGGCGGCCCCGAAGACGACCGCCGCCAAGAAGACGACGGCCAAAGCGGCGACGGCCACGACGGCCAAGAGGGCCGCGGCCAAGAAGACGGCCGCCGAGCCCCTCGAAACCACCCCCGCCCCCGCCCCCGCCCCGAAGCGTCCCGCCAAGGCCGAGTCGCGCGCCGCCATGGTGCGCCGTGCCCGGCGGATGAACCGCGAGCTGGCCGAGGTGTATCCGTACGCCCACCCCGAGCTGGACTTCCGCAACTCCTTCGAGCTGCTCGTCGCCACGGTCCTGTCCGCGCAGACCACCGACCTGCGGGTCAACCAGACCACCCCGGCCCTGTTCGCCGCCTACCCCACCCCGGAGGACATGGCCGCCGCCGACCCGGAGCGGCTGGAGGAGCTGATCCGGCCGACCGGCTTCTTCCGGGCCAAGGCCAAGTCGCTGCTCGGCCTCTCGACGGCGCTACGGGACCGTTTCGACGGCGAGGTGCCCGGCCGCCTGGAGGACCTGGTGACGCTGCCGGGCGTCGGCCGCAAGACCGCCAATGTCGTCCTGGGGAACGCCTTCGGCGTTCCGGGCATCACCGTGGACACCCACTTCGGCCGGCTGGTCCGGCGCTTCCGCTGGACCGAGCAGCAGGACCCGGAGAAGGTCGAGGCGGAGATCGCCGAGATCTTCCCCAAGAGCGAGTGGACGATGCTCTCGCACCGCGTCGTCTTCCACGGCCGCCGGGTCTGCCACTCCCGCAAGCCCGCCTGCGGCGCCTGCCCCATCGCGCACGACTGCCCGTCGTACGGCGAGGGCGAGCTGGATCCGGAGAAGGCGAAGAAGCTGCTCAAGTACGAGATGGGCGGCCAGCCGGGCCAGCGGCTGCGGCCCCCGGCCGACTACCCGGGGCAGCCCGCACCCCCGCTGGCGGGCCGGTGAACGCCGCCGCGCGCCGCCCCCGCCGCCCCGCCTGGGACCAAACCCTCACACGGGAAGCGGAACCGAACCGGCCGCGAACGGACTCAGCCCGAATAGGACCGGCCACGGCCGCACGACCATCGATCCCACCGATCCAAGGGCCTGAGGGGGCGCGTATGACGAGCGCACGGGAGCAGTACGGGAAGACCGCGGCGTACGAGGCGGCCGTCCGCACCGACGGCCTGCCGCAGTGGCTGGCACCGGTGGCCCGTGCCGCCGCCACGATCGAGCCCCACCAGCTGAGCCGGTTCCTGCCGCCCGAGAGCGGCGGCCGGCAGTCCGCCGTCCTGGTCCTGTTCGGGTACGGCGACCGCGGCCCGGAGCTGCTCCTCATGGAGCGCGCGGGTACTTTGCGCTCGCACGCCGGCCAGCCCTCGTTCCCCGGTGGCGCCCTCGACCCCGAGGACGGCGATCCGGAGGGCGCGGGTCCGGTGCGCGCCGCGCTGCGCGAGGCGTGGGAGGAGACCGGCCTGGACCCGGCCGGTGTCCAGGTCTTCGGTGTGCTGCCGCGGCTGTACATCCCCGTCAGCGGCTTCGTCGTCACGCCCGTACTGGGCTGGTGGCGCGAGCCGAGCCCGGTGGGCGCGGTGGACGAGGCGGAGACCGCCCGGGTCTTCACGGTTCCCGTGGCGGATCTCACGGACCCCGCCCACCGGGTGACCACCCGCCACCCCAGCGGCCACGTGGGCCCCGCCTTCCTCGTCGAGGACGCCCTGGTCTGGGGTTTCACCGCGGGGGTGATCGACCGGATCCTGCACTACGCGGGATGGGAGCTGCCGTGGGACCGTGCCAAGCAGGTCCCGCTCGACCGGCGCGCGTGAGACGGTGGCGGGCGTGAACGTCCTGGACATCGTGCTGCTGGCCGCGGCGGTGTGGTTCGCCGTCGTGGGCTACCGCCAAGGCTTCGTCGTCGGCATCCTCTCCGTGATCGGCTTCCTCGGGGGCGGCCTGGTCGCGGTCTATCTGCTGCCGGTGATCTGGAACGAGATCACCGACGACGCCACACCGGGCACCTTCGCGGCGATCGCGGCGGTCGCCATCGTCATCGTGTGCGCCTCGGTGGGCCAGGCCCTCACCACCCACCTGGGCAACAAACTGCGGCGGTACATCACCTGGTCACCGGCGCGCGCCCTGGACGCCACGGGCGGCGCGCTGGTCAACGTCCTGGCGATGCTGCTGGTCGCCTGGCTGATCGGCTCCGCCCTGGCCGGCACCTCGCTGCCGACGCTGGGCAAGGAGGTCCGCAACTCCAAGGTGCTGCTCGGCGTCTCCCAGGTGATGCCGCAGGAGGCCAGTACCTGGTTCAAGGACTTCTCCTCGGTCCTGGCGCAGAACGGCTTCCCGCAGGTCTTCACGCCGTTCTCGAACGAGCCGATCCACGCGGTGCCGGCCCCCGACCCGAAACTGGCGGGCAGCCCGGTCGCGGCCAGGGCACGCAAGAGCATCGTCAAGGTCGTCGGTACGGCCCCGAGCTGCGGCAAGGTCCTCGAAGGCAGCGGCTTCGTCTTCGCGCCGCACCGGGTCATGACCAACGCCCACGTGGTGGGCGGCGTCAAGGAGCCGACGGTCCAGATAGGCGGCGAGGGCCGCACGTACGACGCGAAGGTCGTCCTGTACGACTGGCAGCGCGACATCGCGGTGCTCGACGTGCCGTCGCTGCCGGCGCCCGCGCTGCGGTTCGCGCAGGACGACGCGGGCACCGGCAAGGGCGCCATCGTCGCCGGCTTCCCGGAGAACGGCGGCTACGACGTCCGCGCGGCCCGTATCCGCAGCCGGATCAAGGCCGACGGGCCGGACATCTACCACCGCGGCACCATCGCCCGCGACGTCTACTCGCTGTACGCCACGGTCCGGCAGGGCAACTCCGGCGGTCCGCTGCTCACGCCGGACGGCGAGGTCTACGGAGTGGTCTTCGCCAAGTCCCTGGACGATGCCAACACCGGCTACGCGCTGACCGCCGACGAGATCCGCGGGGACATCACCCAGGGGCGGACGGCCGAGCGGCCGGTGGACGTCCAGGGGTGTGCGATGTGACGGGACGCGGGGCCCGCCGGGGCGGCGGACGCCTGACGTCCGGGCCCGCGGCTCCGGCGGTCAGGTCCGTGGATGCTTGAGGCGCGCGGTCATCCAGCGCGCCCGGCGGCGCAGGATGCGCGGAATGCCCAGCGGATGGGCGAGGTCGGGGGTCCCACCGGACACAAGGTCCGAGGAACCCCTCTCCTGAGTGCCCGTCGCAGCGGCGCTGCCGCGTCGGTTGCGTGCCACGTCACGGTAGTCGTGCGTCCAGCCCATACCCACGACTCTGCCCGTGCCCCGGGCTCCGTAACCGCCCGGCGGGCCGTCAATTGGCCTATGCGGGCGGCAATTGGCTGTTCGTCATACGTGCGTTCGGATTCGTTCGGCGTGTCGCCCGCCGGGCATCCGCGTCCGTTCGGCGTGTCGTCCCACCGGGCATTCGCGTCCCGCCCCGCCGGTCCGGCCGCACGATTCCGGAATGCCGTCTTCCGGCCTGGACTCGGGGCCCGATCCGGCCCGGCCTGGTCTGACGCGACTGACCCGGGCAATCCGGCCTACCGGTCCGGTTCCGGGTCCTTCAGCCAGTTGATCAGCTCGGTGGAGAACGCCACCGGGTCCTCCTCATGGGGGAAGTGTCCGAGGCCGTCGAAGAGCCGCCAGCGGTACGGGGCCTCCACGTACTCCCCGGAGCCGGCCGCGCTGCGGGTGCGCATCACCGGGTCGAGCGAGCCGTGCAGGTGCAGCGTCGGCACCCGTACGGGCCACTTCATGCGCCGGTTGAACTGGATGCCGTCCGGCCGGGCCATCGAGCGCACCATCCAGCGGTACGGCTCGACCGTGCAGTGCGCGGTCGAGGGGATGGTCATCGCGCGCCGGTAGACCTCGATGTCCGCGTCCTCGGGCAGCTGCGGCCCGGACCAGTCCCGGATCAGGCGCCCCACCAGGGCGGCGTCGTCCGCCACCAGCCGGCGCTCGGGCAGCCAGGGCTGCTGGAACCGCCAGACGTAGGAGCTCTGCCGGCTCTGCTTGAAGTCGGCGATCATGGCCGCGCGCCAGCGCCGCGGGTGCGGCATCGAGGACACCGCCAGGCGCCGTACCAGCTTCGGCCGCATCACCGCCGCCGTCCAGGCCAGGTAGCCGCCGAGGTCGTGGCCGACGAGCGCGGCGTCCGGCTCGCCCAGGGACCGTACGACCCCGGTGATGTCCAGGGCCAGGTTGGCCGGATCGTAACCGCGGGGCGTCCGGTCGCTGCCGCCCACGCCCCGCAGGTCCATCGCCACCGCACGGAACCCCGCCTCGGCGAGCGCCGGGAGCTGGTGGCGCCAGGCCCACCAGAACTGCGGGAAGCCGTGCAGCAACAGCACCAGCGGGCCGTCACCCATCTCGGCGATGTGGAAACGCGCGCCGTTGGCCGCCACGTCCCGGTGGGTCCAGGGCCCGTCGGGACGGACGACCGACTCGGAACTGTCGGGAACCGTCATACGGAGGAGCGTGTCACAGACTCCAGGACCGGGTGGTCCTCGGGAACCGGACGCGGATGCGGCTTGACGTTCTGCAGGACGGCCGCGGTCTCCTTGGCCGAACTGATGGTCTTCTCGGGCTTCTTGATCTTCTTGAGCTTGGCCACCGCCACCAGGACCAGCAGCAGGGCGATGATCAGGAAGGCGCCGCCGACGATCAGGAAGGACCAGGCGAGGCCGAGGCCGAGATTGTGGATGCCGTAGGCGGCCGCGAAGCTCAGCACCGGCAGCGCGAACAGCGCCAGCGCGCCGGCCACCAGGAACGCGGCGCTGCCGATCCCGGCCCGCTTGGCGTCCTGCCGCAGCTCGGCCTTGGCCAGTGCGATTTCGTCGTGCACCAGCGCGGACATCTCGGCGGTGGCCGTGGCCACCAGCTGCCCGAGGCTGCGGTCCGCGCCGTCGTCGGCAGTGCTCATCGACGTCTCCCTCTTGTCTCTCCCGGATGCAAAGCCTCTCAGATCATGCCGGACCATCGTCCCCGGCGTCCGCGCCGGAGGCCACTTCGGCAAGGCGGCGGTGTTCCGCGGCCTTCGCTTCGAAGATCTTCGCCATCCGCAGGTGGTACTCCGGGTTGCCCCGCTCGTACACGTCCGGGACGCCGTCCTGGTCCTCGTCGCGCTCCTCGTCCTCGCAGAGCCTGCGGTACTTGGCGTTCCGTATCTTCAGCAGGATGCCGGAGAACACCGCGGCGATCAGCGAGCCGGTCAGCACGGCCGCCTTGATCTCGTCGGTCAGCAGCGGGTCGTCGGTGAAGGCCAGCTCGCCGATGAGCAGGGAGACCGTGAAGCCGATGCCGGCGAGCGAGGCGACGGCGAACACGTCCGGCCATCTCAGGTCGGGATTGAGCTCCGCCCTGGTGAAGCGCGCCGCGCACCACGTACCGCCGAAGATGCCGATCGTCTTGCCGACGACGAGGCCGAGCACGACGCCCAGCGTCTCCGGCTTGGTGAACACGTCGTGCAGCGCGCTGCCGGACACCGACACGCCTGCCGAGAAGAGGGCGAACAGCGGCACCGCGAGACCGGCCGAGACCGGCCGCACCAGGTGCTCGATGTGCTCGCCGGGCGACTGCTCCTCGCCGTCGCGGCGGTGGCAGCGCAGCATCAGGCCCATGGCGACGCCCGCGATGGTGGCGTGGATGCCGCTGTTGTACATCAGGCCCCAGATGACCAGGGCGAGCGGCATGTAGATGTACCAGCCGCGGACGCCCTTTCGCAGCAGCAGGTAGAAGACGGCGAGGCCGACGACGGCGAAACCGAGCGCGAGGAAGTTGAGCTGCGAGGTGAAGAAGACCGCGATGATCAGGATCGCGAAGAGGTCGTCGACGACGGCGAGGGTGAGCAGGAAGGCGCGGAGCGCGGACGGCAGGGATGTGCCGATGACGGCGAGCACGGCCAGCGCGAAGGCGATGTCGGTGGCGGTCGGCACCGCCCAGCCGGCCGCCGAGCCGCCGCCCGCCGTGCTGACCAGGAAGTACACCAGCGCGGGCATCGCCATGCCGCACAGCGCGGCGACCACCGGGAGCACCGCCTTCTTGGGCTCGCGCAGATCGCCCGCGACCAGTTCGCGCTTGAGCTCGATGCCGGCGACGAAGAAGAAGACGGCGAGCAGGCCGTCGGCGGCCCAGTGCTGGACGGACAGGTCCAGGCCGAGGGAGCCGAAGCCGAGGTGGAAGCCCCGTACCGACTCATAGCTGCCCCCCAGGGTGTTGGCCCAGACGAGCGCCACGACGGCGGCGATGAGCAGCAGGATGCCGCCCACGGTCTCGGCGCGCAGGGCCTCCGCGATGTAGTTCCGCTCGGGCAGGGACATCCGCCCGAGGAATATGGATCGGCGGTTGTGGGGCGCGCTCACGCGAGGACCTCCGGTCTTTCGGCAGCTGAATACGGCTGTTGCAGTTGCCGACCAGACTTCCCGGCGCACCCTCGGTGTGATGTTGTCGCGTTCTTGACGCGAACCACACTCTACCTGGGCCGCACAAGGAACATTCCGGTGATCTTCACCTTAAGGGCATATAGGGCGATCGGCCGCTCGACAGATGAGGGCGCCCGGAACAGGCGAAGGGCACCCGGCCGGTCTGCGGACGGGTGCCCTCCGGGGCGGCGGCCAGTCATGGGAACGCTCGTTCGAGCGGAACTTCTCGCTGCCGGCCGCCCGGCTGTCTCGGCGCGGTGGTCCTCCGTACGCGGTCCCCGTGGGCCGTACTATCCCCACGGGGACCGCGTACGAAGCCGCGGTCAGTCCTCGCTCGGCGCGCCGGGCAGCTTGGCCTGGATGAGGTCCATGACGGTGGAGTCGGTCAGCGTCGTCACATCGCCCAGGTCGCGGTTCTCGGCGACGTCCCGCAGCAGCCGGCGCATGATCTTGCCGGAGCGGGTCTTCGGCAGCTCGGCCACCGGCATGATGCGCTTCGGCTTGGCGATCGGGCCCAGCTGCTTGGCGACGTGCGCACGCAGCTCGTCCACCAGGCCCTCGTCCTCGGCCGCACCGCCGCGCAGGATGACGAAGGCGCAGATCGCCTGGGTCGTCTGCGGGTCGGCCGCGCCGACGACCGCGGCCTCGGCGACCTTCGGGTGGGAGACCAGCGCGGACTCCACCTCGGTGGTGGAGATGTTGTGGCCGGACACCAGCATCACGTCGTCCACCCGGCCGAGCAGCCAGATGTCGCCGTCCTCGTCCTTCTTCGCGCCGTCCCCCGCGAAGTACTTGCCTTCGAAGCGGGACCAGTACGTGTCCAGGTAACGCTGGTCGTCGCCCCAGATCGTGCGGAGCATGGACGGCCACGGCTCGGTCAGGACCAGGTAGCCGCCGCCCCCGTCCGGCACCTCGTGGGCCTCGTCGTCCACGACGGTGGCCGCGATACCGGGCAGCGGGCGCTGCGCGGAGCCGGGCTTGGTCTCCGTGACCCCGGGGAGCGGGCTGAGCATCATGCCGCCGGTCTCCGTCTGCCACCAGGTGTCCACGATCGGGGCCTGGTCGGCGCCGATGTGCTTGCGGTACCACATCCACGCCTCCGGGTTGATGGGCTCGCCCACCGAACCCAGGACCCGCAGCGAGGACAGGTCGTACTTGGCGGGGATGTCGTCGCCCCACTTCATGCAGGCGCGGATCGCGGTGGGGGCCGTGTAGAGGATCGTGACGCCGTACTTCTGCACGATCTCCCACCAGCGGCCCTGGTGCGGGGTGTCGGGCGTGCCCTCGTAGAGCACCTCGGTCGCACCGTTGGCCAGCGGTCCGTAGGTGATGTACGAGTGGCCGGTCACCCAGCCGACGTCGGCGGTGCACCAGTAGACGTCGGTCTCCGGCTTGAGGTCGAAGACGGCGTGGTGGGTGTACGCCACCTGGGTGAGGTAGCCGCCGGTGGTGTGGAGGATGCCCTTGGGCTTACCGGTGGTGCCGGAGGTGTAGAGGATGAACAGCGGGTGCTCGGCGTCGAACGCCTCCGGGGAGTGGGTCTCGCTCTGCCGCCCGACGATCTCGTGCCACCACACGTCGCGGCCCTCGGTCCAGGCCACGTCCTCCTGGCCGGTGCGGCGCACGACCAGCACGCTGCGCACGTTCTCCGTACCCGGCCGGGTCAGCGCCTCGTCGACGGCGGGCTTGAGGGCGGAGGGCTTGCCGCGCCGGTAGCCGCCGTCCGCGGTGATCACCACGCGGGCGTCGGCGTCGTTGATGCGGGTCGCCAGCGCGTCCGCGGAGAAGCCGCCGAAGACGACCGAGTGCGGGGCGCCCAGACGGGCGCAGGCCAGCATGGCGATGACCGCCTCGGGGATCATCGGCAGGTAGATCGCGACCCGGTCGCCGGCCGCCACGCCCAGCTCGGTCAGCGCGTTGGCGGCCCGGGAGACCTCGCGCTGCAGCTCGGCGTAGGTGATCGAGCGGGTGTCACCGGGCTCGCCCTCGAAGTGGATGGCGACGCGGTCGCCGAGGCCGTTCTCCACGTGGCGGTCCACGCAGTTGTACGCGACGTTGAGCTTGCCGTCGGCGAACCACTTGGCGAACGGCGGGTTGGACCAGTCGAGCGTCTGGGTGGGCTCGGTCGCCCAGGACAGCCGCTTGGCCTGGTCCGCCCAGAAGCCCAGGCGGTCGGCCGCGGCCTGCTCGTACGCCGCTGCGGTGACGTTGGCGTTCGCGGCCAGCTCCGCGGGCGGTGCGAACCGCCGCTCCTCCTTCAACAGGTTGGCCAGGCTTTCGTTGCTCACGTCATCTCCCAATCCCGGGGCGTGCGATGTGTCCCGGGCCATAGCTCATCAGCCCACCACCCGGCCTGACAAGGGCTGTGGATAAAAATTGGTGTAGACCTCTATCATCCGCAGGTCAAGTGCCCTTTACGGGTGAGGCGGGAGAGGGCCGGAAGGGGTGAACGCGCGGCGCGGGCTGACGCCCGGTCACCGGGCCGCTACGCCGTCACCGCCGTCGCCCCGGGTCGCACCGCGCAGAACGTGCCCGTGGTCCGGTCGAGTACATACGCCTGCGCCTCGGCCACGTGGAAGTACATCCCGTGCAGGGTGAGCGCGCCCTCGGCGACACGCCGGGCGACGCACGGGTACGACATCAAGTGGTCCAGCTGCTGCACGACGTTGACGAGCGCGAGCCGCTCCACGTCGTCGGCCACCGGCCGCTCGGCCAGCGCCACTTCGCCCCGGCCCAGCCGGCCGATCCGCTGCATGCGTGCCAGACTCGGGCGGCCGTGCCGCAGCCAGCGCGCGAGCGGGGTCTGCGCGCCGGGCTCGTGGTCCGCCCCGAGCAGCGCCTGCATCGCACCGCACCCCGAATGCCCGCAGACGGTCACGGAACCGACCTTCAGGACTTCGACGGCGTATTCGATGGCCGCGCCCACCGAGTCGCAGGTGAGATCCGTGCCGGGCGGCGGCATCAGGTTGCCGACGTTGCGGACGGTGAACAGGTCGCCCGGGCCGCTCGATGTGATCATGCTGGTGACCAGCCGGGAGTCGGCGCAGGTCAAAAAGAGCTGGCTGGGCCGCTGGCCTTCGTGGGCCAGCCGCGCCAGTTCGTCCCGTACGAGCGGTGCCGTGTGGCGCTGGAACGCGCTGACGCCGCCCAGGAGCTGGCTGCCGCTGGACCGCGGCACCGCTTCCTCGGGCGGGCGGGTGCAGTGGTGGTTGCGCCACGGGGTCCACGGCCGGCAGTGGTGGGCGCTCGCGGGCTCCGCGATCGGGCGTCCGGCGCGCCCGCCGAGGGTCACCCAGCCGCCGCCCGCACGGTGCGCGTCGGACCAGGCCCGCAGCGCTTCGTACGCGGCGTGGTCCATGAAGGAGCCGCCCAGTTCGACGACCGTGTCCGCGCCGGCGGGCACCTGGGCGAGGGCCCGGGTCAGCCTCGGTACCGCGAGGAATGTCAACTGCCCATTGACGCACACCCGGTGGCGGCCGTCCTCGGCGGTGACCGTGACCCGGGTGTGGGTCAGCCGTCGCAGCGACAGGAAGACCGTGACCCCGATCCCCAGACCCACGCCCTGGAGGACGCCGAAGAGCACCACCCCGCCCAACGTAGCCGCGTAGACCGGGAATTCGCGGTGCCGCTGCACATGCTTGATGTGGGCGAAGCTCACCATCCGTACGCCGACCACCATGACCAGGGCGGCGAGCGAGGCCAGCGGGATCAGCTCCAGGACCGAGGCGAGCAGACCGGCGCACAGCACCACCCAGACGCCGTGCAGCACGGTGGCCCGCCGGCCGGCCGCGCCCGCCTGGACGCTCGCCGAGCCGCGCATCGCGCCGCCGGCCACCGGCAGGCCGCCCAGCAGCCCGGAAAGCGCGTTGGCGACGCCCTGGCCCGCCAGTTCGCGGTTGAGGTCGAGCCGGGGTGCCGGGGCGGTGCGGTCGGCGGCGAGGCGGTCCACCGCGACCGCCGACAGCAGCGACTCCATACTGGCGACGAGGGTGACGGTCAGGACGGCCGCGGCGATCGCCAGGACCGGTGCGTCCGGGAGGGCGGGCAGCGCCTGCGGCGCCCAGTCGGGCAGTGACACGCGCGGCGCCGGTACGGCCGTGCTCACCGCGGTGGCGGCGGCCACGGCGGCCAGCGGGGCCGGGACCGTGCGCAGCAGCCGGCCGGTCCGCCCGGGCAGTCGCTGCCAGCCGGCCAGCACCGCGACCGTGACGGCGCCGATGAGCAGGGCGGACACATGCGGGTGCGCCAACTGGTCCGGCAGGGCCGCGACGTTGTCGACCGCCGAGCTGTCGGGGCTGCCGCCGAGCGCCACGTGCAGCTGCCCGACCGCGATCGTGACGCCGATGCCCGCGAGCATGCCGTGCACGATCGCGGGGCTGATCGCCAGCGCGCCCCGGGCGACCCGTACGGCTCCGAGGGCCAGTTGGGCCACACCGGCCAGGACCGTGATGGCGCAGGTGGCGCGCCAGCCGTAGCGCTGCACCAACTCGGCGGTGACCACCAGCAGGCTCGTCGCCGCGCCGCTGACCTGGAGGGGTGCGCCGTTGAGCAGCCCGGCGACGATGCCGCCGACGGCCGTGGCGACCAGGCCCGCCTGGAGGGGCGCGCCGGTGGCCAGCGCGAGGCCGAGCGAGAGCGGTACGGCGATCAGGAAGACGACGAGCGAGGCGGACAGATCGCCGCGCCAGGCCGCGGAACGGGCGCCGGGCGGCGGTGCGGTGCGCGGGGCGCTCGGTGCGGCGAGGGGCTCTGAGGGCTTCTGGAGCTGCGACATTCCCGTCTCCTCCGGGGCGGCGCGGTCGCGCGGGGCGCGATCGTGGGCGGCGGTGTGCTGCGGCGGGACGCGAGCCGGCCGACCGGGGTCACGTTGGTGACGGCTCGGTGGCTCTCAAGCATCGGTAAACGAAGCGTAATGACACGTAAAGGCCGCGAGAAGCTTTTTCGGGCATTCGGGGCAATCGTTCCGCCCTTCGAGTGAATGTGACGACGAGTCGCTTGTCCTTTAAGACCCGTTCCATGGCGTATGCGAATTTGAGAGCGGTTAATCAGTTTTTTCGATTTCTCCGTTCCGCAGTTCGTACACCAGGGAGCGAGGTGGCTGATGGCAGCCGCAACGAAGGTCACGGCCGGGATCGTGACGGCGATGGCGCTGGCGGCGGTCGCCGGCTGTGCCGCGGGGGACGGGAGCGGCCCGAACGGCGCCCAAGGAGGCCAGGCGGTGCCCAAACGCCCCGCCCAGCCGGTCAAGCTCATCGGGGACGGTTCGACCGCGTACACCGGGGCGCAGCCCATGCAGCCGAAGGCCGAGCGTCTCAGACCCGGGGAACGGCCACCGCAGTTCGTGGTCTTCTCCTGGGACGGCGCCGGCGAGGACAGTCAGAAACTGTTCTCCCACTTCCGCGCGGTCGGCAAGAAGTACAACGCCCGGATGACGTACTTCCTCAGCGGTGTCTACCTGCTCCCGGGCGGCAAGAAGGAGGTGTACCACCCGCCCAGGCACACCCCGGGCGCCTCCGACATCGGCTTCAACGACGTCAAGGGGGTCCGGGACACCGTGGAGCAGATCCGCGGCGCCTGGATGGACGGCAACGAGATCGGCACGCACTTCAACGGGCACTTCTGCGGCGCCGACGGTGGCGTGGGCACCTGGTCGCCGGAGGAGTGGAAGAGCGAGATCCGGCAGGCCGAGGCATTCGTCAAGACCTGGAAGACGCACACCGGGCTGAAGACCGAGAAGCCGCTGCCGTTCGACTACAGCAAGGAACTCGTCGGCGGGCGCGCCCCCTGCCTGGAGGGACAGCGCAACCTGATCCCGGCCGCCAAGGCGATGGGCTTCCGCTACGACTCCAGCTCCGTCGGCGGCCGGCAGTTGTGGCCCAAGCAGATCGACGGCGTCTGGGACTTCCCGCTCCAGCAGATCCCCGTACCCGGCCGGTCCTTCGAGACGCTCTCGATGGACTACAACTTCCTGGCCAACCAGTCCGGTACGACCAAGGGCGACCCGGCGATGCACGCCGCCTGGGGCCGGCAGATGCGCGACGGCCTCCTCGCCGCGTTCCGGCGCGCCGAACAGGGCAACCGGGCGCCGCTCTTCGTCGGCAACCACTTCGAGTCCTGGAACGGCGGCACGTACATGCGCGCCGTCGAGGACGCCATCAAGACCATCTGCCCCCGTGCGGGCGTGCGGTGCGTGAGTTTCAAGCAGCTCGCCGACTGGCTCGACGCGCAGGACCCGCAGGTGCTGGCCAAGCTGCGCGCGCTGCCGGTGGGCGGGGCCCCGAAGGGCGGCTGGGGGAGCTACCTGGCCGCGCCTTCCGCAAAGCCCGGTGCGCCGAACGGGCCCGCCGGCTCGGCCAGTCCGGCCAGGCCGGTGCGGCAGGACGCGGAGTAGGACGGCGGGCATGGCGGCTGCGGCGCGCGGGGTGGCCCGTCAGGCGGGCTGCGGGGCGCCCGTGGGCTCGGCGAGGACGAAGGCGGGATCGACCTGGGCGGCCAGGTCGGCGCCCGTCTTCGCGTTCGCCCAGCTCTCCGCGTTCTTGAGGTGGAAGTGCACCATCTGGCGGGTGTACCGCTCCCAGTCGCGCAGCTCGTACGTTTCGTCGGCGGCGGCGTGCAGCTCCTTGAGGGCTTGCCGGGTGTCGGCCTCCAGCAGGTCGAAGCGCTGCGGCCGGCCCTTCTCCATGGCCCGCACCCAGGCCGAGTCCCCCACCGCCAGCAGCAGGTCCTCGCCCACCTCGTCGGCGAGAAAGGCGAGGTCGTCCGGCCCCTGGACCTTGTTGCCGACGACTTTGAGGGCGATGCCGTAGTCCCGCGCGTAGTCCTTGTACTGGCGGTAGACCGCGATGCCCTTACGGGTCGGCTCGGCGACCAGGAAGGTCAGGTCGAAGCGGGTGAACAGCCCGGACGCGAAGGAGTCCGAACCCGCCGTCATGTCGACGACGACGTACTCGTCGCGGCCGTCCACGAGGTGGTTCAGGCACAGTTCGACCGCGCCGACCTTGGAGTGGTAGCAGGCCACCCCGAGGTCGGACCCGGTGAAGGGGCCGGTCGCCATCAGGCGCACCGTTTCGCCCTCCAGCGGCACCGGGCGGGCGCACGCCGCGTACACCGGGTTCTCCTCGACGACGCGCAGCAGCCGGGAGCCCTCGCCGGGCGGCGTCGTCTTGATCATCGTCTCGGCGGAGGCGATGCGCGGGTTGGTGCCCCGGAGGTAGTCCTTGATCAGGGGCAGCCGGGCGCCGAGCGCCGGGAGGGCGGCGGCCTCCGCCTCGTCCATGCCGAGGGCGGTGGCCAGGTGCTGGTTGATGTCGGCGTCCACCGCGATCACGGGTACGCGGGCGGCGGCGAGGTGGCGGATGAACAGGGAGGACAGCGTGGTCTTCCCACTGCCGCCCTTCCCCACGAACGCGATCTTCATGTTCACGAAGCGTAATCGCCGGGTTGCCTTGGGTGAGAGGTTCGGGTGAAGAAGACCACTCCTTCGAGCGGTTCGGCCTTGCCGCCCATGAGGTGCGTAGGGTCGTACCCATGAGTACGACAGCCGATCCGCTCGCGACCCTGGCCTCGCTCCCGGGCGTCACCGACTCCGTGGACTCCGTGCGCAAGAGCGTGGACCGGGTCTACGGGCACCGGATCATGCGGCGGCGCAGCAACGAGGTCACCTCCGAGGCGGCACTGCGCGGAGCGCGGGCCTCCGCGGCGCTGGCCGGTGCCGACTGGGCGCTGGAGGAGGTGCGGCGGCGTACCGACTTCGGTGTCGAGGGCGAGCCGTGGACGGTCGGTGCGGCACTGCGGCTGACCGCCGAGGCCGGGCAACTGCTGAGTGTGTGGCGTCAGTCGCCGCTGCGGGTGCTGGCGCGGCTGCATCTGGTGGCGGCGGGCGGTGGTACGTCGCAGGACTCGGTCGGGCGGCCCCGGCTGGCGGGTGAGCCGGTGGACGAGCCCCTGGTGGAGCTGCCGCTGCCGGACGCCGACGAGGTCGCCGGGCGGCTGGACGGGCTGGCGCGGCTGCTGCTGACCGGCAGCGAGGCGCCTGCCCTGGTGGTGGCCGCGGTGGTGCACGGCGAACTCCTGGCGCTGCGGCCCTTCGGTTCGTACAACGGGCTGGTCGCGCGGGCGGCGGAGCGCATCGTGCTGGTCGGCAGCGGGCTCGACCCGAAGTCGGTCTGCCCGGCGGAGGTCGGCCACGCGGAACAGGACCGGGCCGCCTATGTGGCGGCGCTGGAGGGCTACGTGTCCGGCACCCCGGAAGGCGTGGCGGCGTGGATCGCGCACTGCGGCCGGGCGGTGGAACTGGGGGCGCGGGAGAGCACGGCGGTGTGCGAGGCGCTCCAGCGCGGGGCGGCGTGAGGCGCCGGAACTGACCTGGGCGCGGCGCCGGCGTGCGGGAGGGACCGTGGCTACGACGCTTGCGGGCGGGGCGGCGGCATCGGGCGGGGCCTGGTCCGCTCCGTACGCGGCCTGATCCGCTCCGGACAAAGGGATGCGGCGGTACCCAATCCTTCTGGTACCGCCGCTGGCACGTCCGTCGGGTTACCAAGCGTGCTCGATATGTGCCGATCAGGTCGGAGAACTTCGTCCGTTACCTGGTGCGGCTGGCCCGTAATCGACGGGTCGGCGTCGCGTGGGTGCCCGGCTTCCGTGCTTCCGGTCCGTGGGGCCTTGCTGCGTAGAAGGTCTTCCTCTCGGATGTCCTCGGTCTCGCGGGCCGTTACGTCCTTTGTACTCCTGGCGCGGGGGAAGCGGAACCCCTCGCCGCAGTTCTTTACTTTTCCCTTCAAACTCGGGCGATACGGGCAAAAGCCGGGCGGCGCCGGCTCGCGTACCAGACCAGGCCCGCGGTCGCGGCGGCCGCGCCCACGGCGGCCACCGTGGCCAGCACCGGCCGCGACGGCATGCTCAGGGACGGCACCCGCTGCTTGAGCTGGACCGGCCGGTTGAAGGTGAGTACCGGCCAGCCCCGGTTCGCGGCCTCGCGGCGCAGGGCCCGGTCCGGGTTGACCGCGTGCGGGTGGCCGACGGATTCCAGCATCGGTACGTCGGTCGCCGAATCGCTGTAGGCGTAGCAGCGCGCCAGGTCGTAGCCCTCGGAGGCGGCGAGTTCCTTGATGGCCCGGGCCTTGGTCGGTCCGTAGGCGTAGTACTCCACCTCCCCCGTGAAGCGGCCGTCCGCGCCGACGACCATGCGGGTGGCCACCACGCGGTCGGCGCCGAGGAGCCGGCCGATCGGTTCGACCACCTCGGCGCCCGAGGTGGAGACGATCACGACGTCGCGGCCGGCGGTGTGGTGCTCCTCGATGAGCGAGGCGGCCTCGTCGTAGATGAGCGGGTCGATCAGTTCGTGCAGCGTCTCCGCGATGATCTCCCGGACCTGGGCCACGTCCCAGCCCCGGCAGAGCGCCGAGAGGTAGGCGCGCATCCGCTCCATCTGATCGTGGTCCGCGCCGCCGGCGAGGAAGACGAACTGGGCGTAGGCGGTGCGCAGTACGGCCCGGCGATTGATCAGGCCGCCTTGGTAGAACGACTTGCTGAAGGTCAGCGTGCTCGACTTAGCAATGACTGTCTTGTCCAGGTCGAAGAACGCGGCTGTGCGGGGTGTCGAGTGAGTCGCCGAGTGGGGCACGGAGTGGTTTTCCACGAGGCGAGCATAGGCGCCCACCATTCGGCGTAAGGTGTGGCGCGTGGGTTTGCCTGAGAAGGCTCTCGGGTACACCATGGAAGTCACGGATCGTTCGCGACCGTGCTAACCCGGTCCGACTCCTCCCCCCCCGAGTCGGCCGTGGGGACGACCCCCGCTCTCCCCCCCGGCGGGGGTCGTCGCATGTCCGGACGCGTTTTTGCCCGTCCGAGGCGGATCAGCTGCTTCCTCTTCCCGGTTCGATCATGGCTTGCTGACGCCTGTTATAGGTTACTGAGGGTAGTCGTATCGGTGCTCTAAGGGAGCCCGCAAGGTCGCCGGTATAGGTGACTGGGATATTCACAGCCATTGAGTTGTCCACAGTTTTGGACCAAGATCCACGGGATTTTCCGGATCGCTGCACGGTGAAACTCCGCGAGTTCGCGGATGTGTGAGTTGTGTAGCGATAGGGGAACGGAACGTGGCCGGACGCATGACTTCCGATCAACCGCCCGGGGCCGGTGAAGGCCCCGGCGGACCGTTGATCGTCACGGAGGACGACGACCTCCTCGACGACCTACTGAGACTGTGCGCGGCGGCCGGCACGACTCCGGAAGTGGCGCGGGGCGGCACGGCCCGCAGCCGGGGCCGGGGCTGGACGTCGGCGCCGCTGGTGATCATCGGGGACGACTGCGCGCCCCGGCTGTGCGGGGCGGGCCGCCGGGACGGGGTGGTGCTCGTCGCCAGGGGCGCGGACGAGCGGCATCTGTGGCAGCTGGCCGTCGCCCTCGGCGCGGAACGGGTGCTGGTGCTCCCCGGGGGCGAAAGCTGGCTGGTGGACCGGATCGCCGACGCGGTGGAGGGCGTCGGGCCGGCGGCCGTGACGGTGGGGGTGATCGGCGGCAGCGGCGGCGCCGGCGCGAGCACCCTGGCTTGCGCCCTGGCCGTCACGGCGGCCCGCGACCACGGGCGGACGATCCTGATCGACGCGGACCCGTTGGGCGGCGGCCTCGACGTACTCCTGGGCGGCGAGAAGGAAGAGGGTCTGCGCTGGCCCGCCTTCGCCGAGTCGCGGGGGCGGGTGGGCGGTGGCGCCCTGGAGGAGTCGCTGCCGCGGCTGCATTCCCTGCGCGTACTGAGCTGGGACCGCGGCGAGGCGGTGGCGATCCCGCCCCAGGCGATGCGCGCGGTGCTGGCGGCGGCGCGCAGGCGGGGCGGCGCCGTGGTGGTGGACCTGCCGCGACGGCTGGACGAAGCGGTCGCGGAAGCCCTCGCGCAGGTGGATGTGGGCCTGCTGGTCGTCCCCGCCGGGCTGCGGGCGGTCGCGGCGGCCCGGCGGGTGGCGGCAGGCGTCCGTACGGTGCTGCCGGACCTGCGGGTGGTGGCGCGCGACGGCCCGGAAACGGGCGCCGGCGGCGCCACCGAGCTGAACCCCGAAGAGATCGCGCGCTTGCTGGACCTCCCGTTGGCCGGAGAACTGGGCTGGGAATGCGGCCTTCCGGCCGACCTGGCTCGCGGCGTGCCGCCGGGAGCGGACGCGCGGGGGCCGTTGCGGCACTTCGGCACGGCGTTCTGGGAACGGGTCCTGCCGCGAGAGGCGGCGCGGGTCCAGCAGGGGGCCGGTCGTGTGGGGCCCGGTGAGTGGGCCGGGGGTGTGCCGAAATGAGGACGGTCGGCGTTGGGAGCGACCTTGGGAGTGACGGAGCCCTCGGGACTGGCGGGCCGGGGATCGGCGCCGGGCTGTTGGAGGCGGTGCGGGGGCGGCTGGCCGAGGCGGGTGCGGAGCCGACGCCCGCGCGGGTGGCGATGGCGCTGCGCGCCGAGGGGCGCCTGCTCGGGGACGCGGAAGTGCTGGGTGTCGTGTCCGCCCTCCGCTCGGAGATGGTCGGCAGCGGTCCGCTCGAACCGCTCATCACCGCACCGGACGTGACGGACGTCCTGGTCACCGCGCCGGACGAGGTGTGGGTCGATCGCGGCGGCGGCCTGGAGCGCACGACCGTGCGCTTCGCCGACGAGGCCGCGGTGCGCCGCCTCGCGCAGCGGCTGGCGTCCGTGGCCGGGCGGCGGCTGGACGACGCCCGCCCCTGGGTGGACGCCCGGCTTCCCGACGGCACCCGTCTGCACGCCGTACTGCCGCCGGTGGCGGTCGGAGGCACCTGCCTGTCGCTGCGCGTCCTGCGCCCGCGCGCCTTCACCCTGGCGGAGCTGATCGCGGCGGGCACGGTGCCGCCGGACGGCGACCGGCTGCTGCGTGCCGTGCTGGACGCCCGGCTCTCCTTCCTGATCAGCGGCGGCACGGGCTCCGGGAAGACGACCCTGCTCAGCTCGCTGCTGGGGCTGGTCGGCCCGGCCGAACGGCTCGTACTGGCCGAGGATTCGGCGGAACTGAGACCGGACCACCCCCATGTCGTACGGCTGGAGTCCCGGCCCGCGAACCAGGAGGGCGTCGGCCGGGTCACCCTGCGGGACCTGGTGCGGCAGGCGCTGCGGATGCGACCGGACCGGCTGGTGGTCGGTGAGGTGCGCGGCGCCGAGGTCACCGACCTGCTGGCGGCGCTGAACACGGGCCACGAGGGCGGCTCGGGGACCGTGCACGCGAACGCCCCGTGCGACGTACCGGCGCGCCTGGAGGCGCTCGGCTCGACGGCCGGGCTCGACCGGGCGGCGCTGCACAGCCAGTTGGCGGCTGCCCTGTCGGTGGTGCTGCATCTCGTACGGGACCGGGCCGGGCGGCGGCGACTCGCGCAGGTGGACGTTCTGGAGCGGGACCGGGACGGGTTCGTGGTGACCGTACCGGCCGCGGTGTGGGCGCCGGACGGCTTCCAAGAGGCGGGCGGATGGTGCCGGTTGATCGGTCTCTGTGAGCGGGGGAGGGGTGCGGAATGAGCGGGCTGGGGTTGACGGAGGTCGGGTCGGTGCCGGTGTGCGCGGCGGTGCTGTGTGCGGGGGCGGCGGTCTGGATGTCCGGCGGACGGAACGACGACGTACGACGGGCGCGGCTGCTGTTCGTGGGCGGGGAGCGGACGAGCCCGCAGGGCAGGGGGCGCTCGGGAAGCGGTGCGTGGCCGGCCCCGCCCGGCGAAGTATCCGTACGACTCGGACAGATGCTCAAGACGCTGAGGCGACGGGCAGCGTGCCGCTGGATGAACCGAACGGCCCACCGGCGGGGCGGAGAAAGCCCGGCAGGCGATGGCGGGGCCGCCCGCGCGCCGTGGGAGCTGTGGTGCCTGCCGGCTGGAATCGCCCTCGGGGTGCTGGGCGGATCGGTGCTGCCGGTGGTCGCCTCCGTGGTCGCGCTGGTGCTGGTCCGGCGCTGGCTTCGGACCCGCGGACGGGCGCGGGAGCGGGAGCGCCGGGGCGATGCGGTGATCGACTTGTGCGAGGCGGTGGCGGGCGAGTTGCGCGCCGGTCGCCAGCCCGGCCAGGCACTCGTGGCGGCCGGTGTTCCGGGCTTCGGCGAGGCGGGTACGGCGGTGGTGGCGGCAGCGCGGTTCGGCGGTGACGTGCCGCTGGCCTTGCGGGCGGCGGCGCGGTTGCCGGGCGCGGAGGGGCTGGTCGGTGTGGCGGCCTGCTGGCAGGTCGCCGTGGAGGGCGGGGCCGGTCTGGCCACCGGGTTGGAGCGGATCGCCGCCGGGCTGCGTGCGCAGCGCGATCAACGCGACGACCTGCGAGCCCAGTCGGCGGGTCCGAGAGCCACGGCTCTGATGCTCGCGCTGCTGCCGGCCGGGGGCCTCGCGTTGGGCAGCGCCCTCGGTGCGAATCCGCTCCGGGTGTTGCTGCACACACCCGCCGGCTGGGCGTGCTTGCTGGTCGGTGGCCTTCTGGAGTGGTGCGGGGTCGCCTGGACGGCCCGCATCATCAGGGGGGCGGAGGGGAGCGCACATGTCCGCTGAAGTCCTTCGGGACACCGCGCGTGGCGCCGGCCCGGATGTTATCCACACCCTGGGGATTGTTCTGTCGACGCTTGTCGCCGGAGCGTGCGTGCTCACGGCCGTACGGGAAGTCCACGGCCTGCGGAACGCGCGGCGTCGGGCGGGGGCGCTACTGGATGACCTGGAGGACGGGGGAGGAGGTGCCGGGGCCAGGCGCTCGCCGCCGAAGCGGCGACGGGAGCGGGAGCGTGCTTGGGGCTGGGGTCGGGACCGGGAACAGGCTCGGGGCCGGGGTTGGGAACGGGCGCGGCGGGATCGGGATCGGGCTCCAGGGCGAAGACAGTGGTACGGGGTGGTTCGGGAGTGGGCGGGGGCCGCGGCGGTTGCGGCGGGCGTGGCCATTCTCGTCGGCGGAGCGATCGGTGTCGTCCTGGGACTCACCGTGGCGTGCGGAGTCGGCCGACGGCAGCGCCGTATGAAGGCGCTGGCAGCACGGCGAGCGGCCGAGGCGGACCTGCGCGCGGCACTCGCTCCGGCCGCGGACCTGCTGGCGGCCTGCCTGGCGGCGGGTGCGGGGCCGCGTGCGGCGGCCGATGCGGTGGGGCGGTCGTTCGACGGCCCGGTCGGTGAACGGCTGAGGCGTGTGGCCGCTGAACTCCGCCTCGGCGCCGAACCGTCGGCGACCTGGCAACGCTTCGGGGCGCTCCCCGGCGCGCGGGAACTGGCCCGCTGCATGGAGCGGGCGGGCATATCGGGGGTCCCGGCCGTGGAGGGCGTCTCCCGGGTCGCCGCGGGGCTCCGTGCGGCGGCGCATCGCGCGGCAGCCGAACGGGCTCGTAGAGCGGGCGTGTTGGTGACGCTTCCGCTGGCGGCGTGTTTCCTGCCGGCCTTCCTGGCGATCGGCGTAGTCCCGGTCCTGCTCGGTCTGGCCGAAGGGCTCATGGCGGGCGGTTGATCCATGGCTCTCGGACGTATCCACGCATCTCAATTCGCATTGTCACAACACGACCAAGGGGGAAACGATGTCCGTACAACGATGGTTGACGCGGTTCAACGCGGTGGCCCGACGAGGCAGGGCCGTGGCCGTGGTGGTCCGGCGCGGAGGCACGGCGGACCGCGGTATGACCACGGCGGAGTACGCCGTGGGGACGCTGGCGGCATGTGCGGCCGCGGCGGTGCTCTACAAGGTGTTGTCGGGCGGCGCGGTGGAAGCGGCGCTGCGCTCGGTGATCGGGAAGGCCCTCGGCGTCCATGTCTGACGAGGCCGACGAGGACCGCGGTGAGGGACGCGGGGACGGTGGTGGACGCAGCCGCGCACCCCGAGACGTACGGGTACGAGACGGAGGAGACGGAGGATACGTAACGGCCGAGACCGCCGTGGTGATCCCGGTGTTGGTCGTCTTCACGGGAGCGCTCCTGTGGGGGCTCATGGCCGCCTGCGCGCAGATCCAATGCGTGGACGCGGCGCGGGCCGGCGCCCGTGCGGCGGCCCGGTCGGAGCCGTCCGCGGCCGTCGACGCGGCGGCCCGTGGCGCGGCCCCTCGGGGAGCGCGGGTGGCGCTGTCGCGGGAGGGCGACCTGGTACGGGTGCGCGTGGCCGCGGCGACGCCCGGTCTCGGCCCGCTCACGCTGACGCTCCGAGGGGAGGCGACCGCCCTTGCGGAGGAAACGGTGGGGAGATGAGGGGTCGGCCACGGTGTGGGCGGTGTTCGCGGCGATGGCGCTGTGCACGGTGTTCGCGGTGGTGATCGCCATGGCCCAGGTGGTCGTGGCGCGTCACCGGGCGGGTGGCGCGGCGGACTTGGCGGCGCTCGCCGCCGCGGACCGGGCGCTCCAGAGCACCACGGCGGCCTGCGGTGCCGCCCGCCGGGTGGCGGCTGCCCAGGGCGCTCAGCTGGTGCGCTGCACCGTACGGGGCGATATCGCGGACGTCACGGCCCGCGCCCGTACCGGCCCGTTCGCCTCGGACATCCGCGCCCGCGCGGGCCCGCCGACGGCCCTGGGCGCGGAGCCCATACCTGACCTGGGCACCTCCGGAACGTAAACGATGGCCGCCCTCGGCCTGGAGGAGGTTTTGCCGAACGGTCTTTTACCCAACGGTCGACCACCCGCCGTCCCTGCTCGCATAGCGTTCGGACATCCACTGAACGCGATGTGCGGGCCCCTCCGGGCAGGACCGGAGGGGCCCGTGGGGAGGCATGCCATGAGGGCGATCGACGTGCGGAAGGCGGCGGACGCGCTGCCGGACGCCTGGAGTTCCCGTTCCCTGGGCCGGGTGGGCGCGACGGACGTGAAGGTGCTGCGCATGAACGAGGCGCCGGGGGAGGAGGAGGTCCACGGCGTGGCCGAGGCGCTGTTCGTGCTCGACGGCAGGCTGGAGCTGTGGGTGGACGGCGTGGCCGTGTCCGTGGGGCCGGGCGAGGTGTACCTGGTCCCGGCGGATACGCCGCACGCGGTCCGCGCGGGCAGCCGCGGCACCTTGGTGATCATCGAAGCGACGTGACGGTACGACGCGGGGCGAGGGGGAGGCAGGGGGCGGGGGAGCGAATGGTGGGTGGCGGAGGCGGGGTGGGGTGGGGGGGCGGGGCCCCCGGGGGGGGGGGAGAGGCAGAAGGCGACGGCAGCCCTCACGCCCCTCCCCGCGCCCGCACTCCCCTTCACCCACCCCCCACCCCAGGCGCCCGCCGCAGAAGCTCGGTCAGGAGGCGAACAGCGCCCCGCTTGTGGAGGGGATCGTTGCCGTTGCCGCACTTGGGGGACTGGATGCAGGACGGGCAGCCGGCCTCGCACTCGCAGGAGGCGATGGCCTTGCGGGTGGCCGCGAGCCATTCGGGGGCGGTGCGGAAGGCGCGTTCGGCGAAGCCGGCGCCGCCCGGGTGGCCGTCGTAGACGAAGACGGTGGGCAGGAGGGTGTCGGGGTGCAGGGGGAGGGACACGCCGCCGATGTCCCAGCGGTCGCAGGTGGCGAACAGCGGCAGCAGCCCGATCGAGGCGTGTTCGGCCGCGTGCAGGGCGCCGCCGAGCTGTTCGGGGTTGACCCGGGCCGCGTCGAGCTGGTCCTCGGTGACGGTCCACCACACGGCCCGGGTGCGCAGCGTACGCGGCGGCAGGTCGAGCTTGGTCTCCCCCAGCACCTCGCCGGTGATGAGCCGCCGGCGCAGGTAGGAGACGACCTGGTTGGTGACCTCGACCGAGCCGAAGCACAGCCGCGAGTCGCCCCAGGGGGCCTCCGTCTCGGTCTCCAGGATGGAGACGGCGGTGGTGTCGCGGGCGGTCGTCGAATACGGCGGGTCGGCCTCCTCGACGAGGGCCACGTCGTCCGCCAGGTCGAGGTGCTTGACCAGGTACGTACGGCCCTGGTGCAGGTGGACCGCGCCGTCGTGGACGGTGGTGTGCGCGGCGGCGGCGTCCACCGTGCCCAGCAGCCGTCCGGTGCCCGCCTCCACGATCTGTACGGGCGAGCCGCCCTGCCCGCGGATGTCCGCCAGGTCGGCGGCCCGTTCGCGGCGGGTCCAGTGCCACGCCTTGGCGCGGCGGCGCAGCAGCTTGCGGGTCTCCAGGGACGGCAGGAGGCCCGGCGCCGTGGGCCCGAAGAGCGTGAAGTCGGCTTCGGTGAGCGGCAGTTCCGCGGCAGCGGCGCACAGGTGCGGGGCGAGGACGTACGGGTTGTCCGGGTCCAGGACGGTGGACTCGACGGGCTGGTCGAACAGCGCCTCGGGGTGGTGCACGAGATACGTGTCCAGCGGATCGTCGCGGGCGACGAGGACGGCGAGTGCCCCCTGCCCGGCGCGTCCCGCACGGCCGGCCTGCTGCCACAGGGAGGCGCGGGTGCCCGGATAACCGGCGATCAGTACCGCGTCCAGACCGGAGACGTCCACTCCCAGTTCCAGGGCCGTGGTGGCGGCCAGGCCGAGCAGGTCACCGGTGTGCAGGGCGCGCTCCAGGGCGCGCCGCTCCTCCGGCAGATAGCCGCCCCGGTACGCGGCCACCCGCTCCGGCAGCGTCCGGTCGATCGCCCCCAGCCGCTCCTGCGCGATGAGGGCGATCAGCTCGGCGCCGCGCCGGGACCGTACGAAGGCGACGGTGCGCACGCCCTGGAGGGCGAGGTCGGTCAGCAGGTCGGCGGTTTCGGCGGTGGCGGTGCGGCGTACGGGGGCGCCCTGCTCGCCGTGCAGCTCGGTCAGCGGCGGCTCCCACAGGGCGAAGACCACCTCGCCGCGCGGCGAGGTGTCCTCCGTGACCTCGGCCACAGGCAGCCCGGTGAGGCGCTCGGCCGCCTGCGCGGGTTCGGCGGCGGTGGCAGAGGCCAGCAGGAAGACCGGCTCGGACCCGTACCGGGCACAGACCCGGCGGAGGCGGCGTATGACCTGTGCCACGTGCGAACCGAAGACGCCGCGGTAGGTGTGGCACTCGTCGATGACGACGTACCGCAGGGCGCGCAGGAAGGAGGACCAGCGCGGGTGGGCCGGGAGGATGCCCAGGTGCAGCATGTCGGGGTTGGTGAGCACGTAGTTGCCGTACTGGCGCACCCATTCGCGTTCCTCGACCGGCGTGTCACCGTCGTACACGGCGGGCCGCACCGCGCTGCCGAGCGGCGCGGCGAGTTCGCCGACGGCGCGTCGCTGGTCGGCGGCGAGCGCCTTGGTGGGCGCGAGGTACAGGGCGGTGGCGCCGCGCCCGTTGGGGGCCTCCGAGCCGTCCAGGAGACCGGACAGCACCGGCACCAGATAGGCCAGCGACTTGCCGGACGCGGTGCCGGTGGCGATGACGACCGACTCGCCGCGCAGCGCGTGCTCGGCCGTACGGGCCTGATGCGCCCACGGACGCTCGATCCCGGCCGCGCGGACGGCCGCGGTCACCTCCGGGCGGATCCGTGCGGGCCATTCCGCATGGCTGCCGATGCGCGGGGGCAAGTGCTCCGTATGAGTGATGCGCGTAGCGCGGGACGCCCCCTGGGTGAGACGGTCCAGGACCGTGCGCGGGGAGGGGCTGGTGCCCCCGTCCGGGGGCAGCTGATTGGAGGCCATCGGCACCGAGTGTGTCACCGGTGTGACGGACAATGCGCACAAGGCGTCGTGCACGCCTGCTGGTAAGTGATTGAATGCCAACGCGGCTGCCGATCCATGGGGGGCGACCGCTCGATAGCAAGGTGCTGGAGGATCCGTGGACCTGTCCCTGTCGACCCGGACCGTTGGCGACCGTACGGTCGTCGAGGTCGGTGGCGAGATTGATGTATACACCGCGCCCAAGCTGCGGGAGCAGCTGGTCGAGCTCGTGAACGACGGAAGCTACCACCTCGTGGTGGACATGGAGCGTGTCGACTTCCTGGACTCCACGGGGCTCGGCGTGCTGGTCGGCGGGCTCAAGCGGGTGCGGGCCCACGAGGGCTCGCTGCGCCTGGTCTGCAACCAGGAGCGCATTTTGAAGATCTTCCGTATCACCGGACTGACCAAGGTGTTCCCGATTCACACCTCGGTCGACGAAGCCGTCGCAGCCACCGACTGACGGCTTGCCGGGCCCCGCGCCGAGGGCGCGGGGTCGGAAGCAGTGGGGGGAACCGGGCTTGGCGGTCCGGCCCCCTGCGTCGCACGCCCGCATACCGAGGGGGATGGCATGGCCACCGTCGAACTCCGCTTCAGCGCCCTTCCCGAGCACGTCCGCACCGCGCGACTGGTCGCGGCTGCCGTGGCGAGGCGGGCCGGGGTGGACGAGGCCGTGCTGGACGAGGTTCGGCTCGCCGTGGGCGAGGCGTGCACCCGTGCGGTGGGGCTGCACCGCACCAACGGCATCGCCGCCCCGGTGCGGGTCGCCCTGGTCGAGGACGAGAAGAAGTTCTCCATCGAGGTGGGCGACGAGGTCCCGGGCAGCCCGGCCGGGGCCGGCGCGGTGCCCGGAGTCCGTGGTGCCGACGGTGAGCCGCTGCCCGGCGGACCCGTCTCGGACAACGGTGACGCGGCGGAGGGCGACGACGAGATGGGGCTCGCGGTCATCAGCGGGCTGGTCGACGACGTCGAGGTGACCTCCGGCGAGGGCGGCGGTGTCATCCGCATGAGCTGGCCGACGACGCCGGCGCCGGTGCTGCCGTAGGGCTCCTCGTGAAGCCGCCCACGTAGCGGGGCGGCAGCAGGACCGGACGCGGAGCGGCACTCGCCCATTGCGTCCGAAGGGCTGCTGCGACGGGCGACTTGCGTCCGAAGGGCTGCTGCGACGGGCGACTTGCGTCCGAAGGGCTGCTGCGACGGGCGACAGGCTCGTGCGGCGCCGTTCTTCCGTCTCCACGGCGCGCGGCAGGCGCCCACGACGAACCGATGCTCGACAGCGGTCGTAAGCCCGTACGCACCCCCAAGCGCCTCCCCAGCGGCCCAGGGCACCACCCCAGACACCCCCGGGCGCCCCCCTAAGCGCTCCCCACCCCACCCGCGCGCCCCCATTCAGCCGTACGCGCCCCTTCTCTTTCGGGGGTCTTGCGGTGGCCGGGATGTTCCCTCCGTGGCCCCGGCCGGCCTCACTCCGCGCACCCCTCTCTTCAGGCCACATCCGTACGCCCGTACCCGCGCGGCTCCCCGGGCCCACCGGCCCCGCGTACCGGCCCCCTCCGCCTCCCCACCCGGCCGTACCGGGCGTACGGTCCGCCGTCGCCCGGAGACCCGCGTGGCTCCTACCGGAGTGCGTACTTCCGTCGCGGTGCGGGGTGGCCGTGCCGCCCGGAGGCCGCGGCCCGTACGCCGCCGCTGGTGCGGGCCCGCCGTGGGCCCGCACCCCGCCGGGCGGCCGAGCGCACGCGTACGTCCGTGCGCGCCCCCATGCGCTCTGCCGTCCGCCACGCCGACGGCACCCCGTCACGGGCCCGTGCGCGTCCCGCCCCGCACCCGTCCGCGGCTGCCGTGAGCAGCGGCGTCAGGTAAGACCCTGAGATCATCATTCACCGGTCAGCAAATTATTCGCTTTCATTCGTCCAGGCGAATTGCGACAACGCCGCCACGGCCGCGCTATTTTCGATCTTCGCTGCTTCTTCGCCTGATCTCTGTCCGATCTCCGTCCGTTCTTCGAACGATCTCGGCCGCCACCGGCGAATTCCCTTTGAGGCGCCCTGTTTTGATCCCGTGCCGCTACCTACAATCCGTCCACACCTTTGCTCAGGACGCCTGAGCGTGCATCCGCGCGCCCATGTGCCAAACGTCAAGGAGGACGAATGGCGGGGCCTTACACCCCTCAGTTGCTGGAACACCCCTCTTACCTGGCCGAGCCATCGCTGACGTCGGGCAACCGCGGCATCGTGCTGGTGATCGCCGTCGTGGCGCTCGCGGCACTGGCCGTCGCGGCGGTGCTGGTGCGGCAAGTGCTCGCCGCCGGTGAGGGCACCGACAGCATGAAGAAGATCGCTGCCGCCGTGCAGGAAGGCGCGAATGCCTATCTCGCCCGGCAGTTGCGCACCCTCGGCGTTTTCGCCGTCGTGGTGTTCTTCCTGCTCATGCTGCTCCCCGCGGACAACTGGACGCAGCGCGCCGGGCGCAGCGTCTTCTTCTTGATCGGCGCCGGTTTCTCGGCCGCCACCGGCTATATCGGGATGTGGCTGGCGGTGCGCAGCAATGTGCGGGTCGCCGCCGCGGCCCGGGAAGCCACACCGGGCGAGGGCGAGGCGAAAAAGGATCTCACCGCCGTCGCGCACAAGGCCATGAAGATCGCTTTCCGTACGGGCGGCGTCGTCGGCATGTTCACCGTGGGCCTCGGCCTGCTGGGCGCCTCCTGTGTGGTGCTCGTCTACGCGGTCGACGCCCCCAAGGTCCTGGAGGGCTTCGGCCTCGGCGCCGCGCTGATCGCCATGTTCATGCGGGTCGGCGGCGGCATCTTCACCAAGGCCGCGGATGTCGGCGCCGACCTGGTCGGCAAGGTCGAGCAGGGCATCCCCGAGGACGACCCGCGCAACGCCGCGACCATCGCGGACAACGTGGGCGACAACGTCGGCGACTGCGCCGGCATGGCCGCCGACCTCTTCGAGTCGTACGCCGTGACGCTGGTCGCCGCCCTCATCCTGGGCATGGCCGCCTTCGGCGACTCCGGTCTGGCCTTCCCGCTGCTGGTCCCGGCCATCGGTGTGATCACCGCCATGATCGGCATCTTCGTGGTGGCGCCCCGGCGCTCCGACCGCAGCGGTATGACCGCCATCAACCGCGGCTTCTTCATCTCCGCGGCCATCTCACTGGTCCTGGTGGCCGTCGCCGTCTTCACGTACCTGCCGTCCTCCTACGCCGACCTGTCCGGCGTCTCGGACCCCGCGATCCTCTCCCGCGGCGGTGACCCGCGGACGCTGGCGCTGGTGGCGGTCGCCATCGGCATCGTGCTGGCCGCGCTCATCCAGCAGCTCACCGGCTACTTCACCGAGACCAGCCGGCGGCCCGTACGGGACATCGGCAAGACCTCGCTGACCGGCCCGGCGACGGTGGTGCTCTCCGGGATCTCGGTCGGTCTGGAGTCCGCGGTCTACTCCGCGGTGCTGATCGCCCTGTCCGTGTACGGCGCGTTCCTGCTGGGCGGCACCTCGATCATGCTGGCGCTGTTCGCGGTGGCGCTGGCCGGCACCGGTCTGCTGACCACCGTCGGCGTCATCGTCGCGATGGACACCTTCGGGCCGGTCTCCGACAACGCGCAGGGCATCGCCGAGATGTCCGGCGACGTCACCGGCGACGGCGCGCAGGTCCTCACCGACCTCGACGCCGTCGGCAACACCACCAAGGCCATCACCAAGGGCATCGCCATCGCCACGGCGGTGCTGGCCGCGGCGGCCCTGTTCGGCTCGTACCGCGACGCGATCGCCACGGCCGTACGGGAGGTCGGCGACGCCGCCCGGGGCATGGGCCTGAGCCTGGACATCTCGCAGCCGAACAACCTGGTGGGCCTGGTGCTGGGCGCCTCGGTCGTCTTCCTCTTCTCGGGGCTGGCGATCAACGCGGTGTCCCGGTCGGCCGGCTCGGTCGTCTTCGAGGTGCGCCGGCAGTTCCGCGAGAAGCCCGGGATCATGGACTACACGGAGCAGCCCGAGTACGGGCGGGTCGTGGACATCTGCACCAAGGACGCGCTGCGCGAGCTGGCCACGCCCGGCCTGCTGGCGGTGCTCACGCCGATCGCCGTCGGCTTCTCGCTGGGCGTCGGCGCGCTCGGCTCGTTCCTCGCCGGCGCGATCGGCACCGGCACCCTGATGGCGGTCTTCCTCGCCAACTCCGGCGGCGCCTGGGACAACGCGAAGAAGCTGGTCGAGGACGGCCACCACGGCGGCAAGGGCAGCGAGGCGCACGCCGCGACCGTCATCGGCGACACGGTCGGCGACCCGTTCAAGGACACTGCGGGCCCCGCGATCAACCCGCTGCTGAAGGTCATGAACCTGGTGGCGCTGCTGATCGCGCCGGCCGTCGTGAAGTTCAGCTACGGCGCGGACGAGAACATCGGCGTACGGATCGTGGTCGCCGTCCTGGCCGTCACGGTCATCGTCGGCGCGGTGTACGTCTCCAAGCGCCGCGGCATCGCGGTGGGTGACGAAGACAACAACTCGGGGAAGGTGGCGCAGACCGCCGATCCCGCGGTGGTCTCCTGACGGACCCGGCGTCCGCACCGCTCAACGGGCGGGTGGACGGCGTGCCTTGAGCGCGCCGTCCACCCGCCCCGCCGTGTGCCGGGCCGCGGGCCGGGGCTTGGTGCAAATGGCTGCAATGCGGGTCGTACGGGCCGACCGGCTCGTGGCCGGGGGCCTTCGGACGTGTATGTTCCGGGGCCGAGAGCCATGGAAGGGACCAATCCGGTGAAGAAGACGCTTGTGGCCGCGCTGTCCGGCGGCGCGGCACTGATGCTCGCGCTGACCGGCTGCAGCGACGACGGCAACAAAAAGCTCGACGACTGGGCCAAGAAGTTCTGCGACCCCGCCCAGGCCCAGTTCAAGAAGATCCAGGACGCCAACACGGCCATGCAGACGGCCGACAGCAGCGGCACCGACTCCAAGAAGGTCCAGGAGGCCGACTCCAAGGCCTTCCAGCAGATCTCCGACGCCTACGCGTCGCTGGCCAAGTCGCTGGACCAGGCGGGCGCGCCGCCCGCCGACGGCGGCGAGGAGTCCCAGAAGAACGCCGTCAAGGAACTCAAGGACCTGTCCAAGGGCTACGCCGACCTCAAGAAGCAGGTCGACGGCCTGGACACCGGCGACAAGGGCAAGTTCGCGGACGGCCTGCGGGCGCTGTCGGACGGCATCAACAAGCTCAACAAGAAGAGCGAACAGGCGTTCAAGAAGCTGGAGTCCGGCGACGTCGGCAAGGCGATGGCCGGGCAGCCCGGCTGCCAGAACCAGAAGGCCACGGAGGGCGGCGGGTCGCCCGCGCCGAAGAAGTAGGTAGCTCGGGACGTACGCCGGCCGCGGCGCCGGGCCGACACGCCGTCAGCGGCCTCGGCACGGAGCCGGCCCGCCGCCAGCGGCTGCGTACGGGACCGGCCCACCGTCAGCGGCTTCGGCACGGGCCGACGCGCCGTCAGGCACGCCGAAGCCGCGTCCGGCAGGCCGTCAGGTGCGCCGAGGCCGTGTCCGACACGCCGTCGGCGCGATCCGGCGCCGACGGCGCGGCCGGGCCGTGGCCGTTTGTCAGTGGTTGGCCTGACAATGGGAGGGTGAGTACGCACCTCCCCACCGCTGATCTTCGAGACCCCGATTCCGCCGCCCGCACGGCCCGGCTGCGCGACGCGCTGAGGGCCGCCGGGTTCACCGCCGACGGCCTGCTGGAGCTGCTCGGCGCGCCCGCCTACGCCGCGCTGGCCCGCAGCGAGACCGTCCCCGCGCTCCGCGCCACCCGCGGCGCGGACCCGCTGTCCACCCTGGTGCGGCTGTTCCTGCTCCAGCGCCCGGTGCCGTACGACCGCGCCGCCGCCGCGCTGCCGGTGGCGGACTGCCTCGCCGACGGCTGGCTGGTGCGCGACGGCGACGAGGTCCGGGCGAGCGTGGACGTGCGCCCGTACGGCGGTCCCGAGGGCCAGGACTGGTGGATCGTCTCCGACCTGGGGTGCGCGGTCGGCGGCGCGGGCGGCATCCGGGCCGCCGAGGAGGCCGCGGGCGTGGACCGCGCGCAGCTGGTGCTGGGCGTCGGCGGCGCGTCCACGACCCTCGCGGGCATCACGGTCCGCACCCCCGTCGCCGGCGTCCTCGACCTGGGTACCGGCTCCGGCATCCAGGCCCTGCACGCTTCCCCGTACGCCACCCAGGTCACGGCCACGGACCTGAACCCGCGTGCGTTGCGGATCGCCCGCCTGACGCTGGCCCTGTCCGGGGCGCCCGAGGCGGACCTGCGGGAGGGCTCGCTGTTCGACCCGGTGGGCGAGGAGACGTACGACCTGATCGTCTCCAACCCGCCCTTCGTGATCTCCCCGGGCGCCCGGCTGACCTACCGGGACGGCGGCATGGGCGGTGACGACCTGTGCCGCACCCTCGTCCAGCAGGCGGCGGACCGGCTGAACGACGGCGGGTACTGCCAGCTCCTCGCCAACTGGCAGCACGTCGAGGGCGAGGACTGGCGCGACCGGCTGCGCTCGTGGCTGCCGCGCGGCTGCGACGCCTGGATCGTGCAGCGCGAGGTCCAGGACATCACGCAGTACGCGGAGCTGTGGCTGCGGGACGCCGGCGACCACCGGACGAGCCCGGAGGAGTACGCGGCGCGCTACGACGCCTGGCTGGAGGAGTTCGAGACCCGCAAGACCAAGGCCGTCGGCTTCGGGTGGATCACGCTGCGCAAGTCCGGCGCCGAGGACCCGTCGATCACGATCGAGGAGTGGCCGCACCCGGTCGAGCAGCCGCTCGGCGCCGCGGTCGTCGATCACTTCGCCCGCCAGGACTATCTGCGCGCGACGGACGACGCGGCGCTGCTGGCCGGGCATTTCCGGCTCGCCCCCGAGGTCGTGCAGGAGCAGGTCGGGCTGCCCGGCGCGGAGGACCCGGAGCACGTCGTCCTCCGGCAGAACCGCGGTATGCGGCGCGCCACGAAGGTGGACACGGTCGGTGCGGGTTTCGCCGGGGTGTGCGACGGCTCGCTGCCCGCCGGACGCATCCTGGACGCCATCGCGCAACTGGTCGGCGAGGACCCGGTGTTGCTCCGCGACCGTACGCCCGAAGCCATCCGGATGCTGGTCGGGCAGGGCTTCCTGGAGCCGGTGGCGCAGGGCTGACGGCGAGCGGGGGAGGGGAGGCGGTGACCGGGCCAGGAGGGTGAGCGGGAGGATCGCGGGCGCCGGGCGGGCGGCATTCACCCGCTGTTCGCCGGTGCGCCGTCCGCAGGTGCCACGCTGCCCGCATGGAGAGTGGACCCGAAACGTTCGCCGGTGTGGCCTTCGCGCTGTTCGGCGCCGGCCTGCTGGTGTGGACGGGTGTGTGCGTACGGTCCGGGGAGCCGGTGGCCGACGGGGTGCGCCGGTCGACCGGCACGGCGCTGGCGCTGCTCTTCGGGGTGGTGTTCCTGGCGGTGGGGTGCCGGCTGCTGCTGTAGCGGACCGCCGCTGTGGCCGGCCGTCCGGCGTTCGTGGCGGCGGCCTTGTTCGTTGCGTACTCAACTGCTTTGCATTGCCGCTCCGTTCACCTCCGCCCCAGCCGAAAATCGCCTCGCCGGGGAAGCAACCGGAACGGCCATCTGCCCGTGTTCCTGAGTGAAGGCCATCAACCGGCCCAACAGGGAGGAACACGTCATGAACCGTGCATACCGCCTCGCCGCCGCAGGTGTTCTCAGCGCCGCTCTCGTCGCCGGGACCGCGGCCGCCGCCTCCGCAGCTCCCGCGGCCCCGGTCGCCCACACCGTCGCCGCCAAGGCCCCCCAGAAGGCCACGCTCACCGCCAAGGCGAGCACCGGCACGGTCAAGGCGTGGCAGGAGTTCCGCATCTCCGGCACCTCCACCGGCCTCAAGGCCGGCACCAAGGTCACCGTCCAGCAGAAGCAGGGCGCCAAGTGGGTCTCGCTGCCCGCGAGCGTGAGCGTCGGCAAGACCGGTGCCTACTCGCTCCGCGTGAAGCTGGGCATCAAGGGCGTCAACCAGCTGCGCATGGCCGGCGGCGGCGTGGTCTCGCCGGTGATCACCGTCACGGTGCGCTGAAGCGGACCGTAAGGCCCGGCATTCCGTACGGCCACGGCCCGTACGCCCCGGCTCGGCACCTCCGGAAGGGCCGCGGGCGTACGGGCCGCCCGTATGCCCTCCGGCCGGCGTTCCGGCGCGCCCGGCCCCGCGCGTCAGCCAGTGAGATTGCGCACGAGCATCCACACCGCGGCGGTCCCCAGGACGAGCACGTTGCCGCGCGCCCCGAGGCGGGCCCGGAAGCGGCGCCCGCGCAGCCCCGCGTACAGCCACCGTCCGGTCATGTACGCGGCGGCCGGCACCCCCAGGACCAGCAGGACGGCGTTGTCGTGGCAGGCCGCCACGAGGTCGCCGTGCATCAGGTCGTACGCCATACGTGTCCCACCGCACGCCGGGCACAGCAGCCCGGTCGCCCAGCGGAACGGGCACGGAATCAGCAGATGCCCCGGTTCGTGCGGATTGGTGTGCCATAGATAGACGGCACCGAGGGCTCCGGCGACGAGGGCGACGGCCGCGCGGCGGAGTGTCGCGTTCCGGACGGTGGCAGGGGACGGGACAGGGGCAGGAGGGCCGCCTGCGGGAGGCTCGCCGGGTGCGTTCATCGGGGTGCTCGCGTACCCGGCGACCTGGCGTAGTCGCCCCGATCCGGGACAAAGCAGCCGCCCTGATCCGGGGCGAACATGACCTGCCCGGACGATTGCCCCGCAATCACCGTGGCTCGATCGCGCCCTTCGCCGTATGTCTTCGCCCGCATCCGCCCGCTCCGGCCGCCGGGACCTGCGCCGGGGCGTCCGCGCGACGGCGACGCGCACCGGGGCGCCGGAGGGAACGCGTACGGATGCGTCATCGGTGCGCGGACCCCCGGAGTGCGTGATGAGAACGGATACGGCCACCGTCCATCCTGCCAGCGCCGCGCGGCGGCCAGGAGCCCCACCGGCCTCGGATGCTCCGCCGCGCACCTGTCCCGGGCCGGCCCCGCCGCGGGGCGCGTGTCCGGTCCGGGCGGCATGAAGGCATGTAGTCGGGTTACCGTTCGAGTGGCGTTGCGGGGTTTTTCCGTTTGACATGAGGGCGGGATGTACCGTCACACTCCGCAGCGTCAAGCGTCACCGCAGTGTCCCCCAGAGCTCCGGCCCGGGGGGTTACCCCCAGCGTCGACCGGAGAGAAGAGCGAAGTTGTCCCCGACCAGCGAGACCGCACAGGGCGGCGGCCGCCGACTCGTCATCGTCGAGTCGCCTGCCAAGGCGAAGACGATCAAGGGCTACCTCGGCCCTGGCTACGTGGTCGAGGCCAGCGTCGGGCACATCCGCGACCTCCCCAACGGCGCGGCGGAGGTCCCGGCGAAGTACAAGGGCGAGCCCTGGGCCCGCCTCGGCGTGAACGTCGACGCCGACTTCCAGCCGATCTACGTCGTCAACAGTGACAAGAAGGACCAGGTCAAGAAGCTCAAGGAGCTGCTGGCCGAGTCCGACGAACTCTTCCTCGCCACCGATGAGGACCGCGAGGGCGAGGCCATCGCCTGGCACCTCCAGGAGATCCTCAAGCCCAAGGTCCCGGTCCACCGGATGGTCTTCCACGAGATCACCAAGGAAGCGATCCGGGCCGCCGTCGCCAACCCGCGCGAGCTGAACAAGAAGCTGGTCGACGCCCAGGAGACCCGCCGCATCCTCGACCGCCTCTACGGCTACGAGGTCTCGCCGGTCCTGTGGAAGAAGGTCATGCCCCGGCTGTCGGCCGGCCGCGTGCAGTCGGTGGCCACCCGCCTCGTCGTCGAGCGGGAGCGCGAGCGCATCGCCTTCCGCTCCGCCGAGTACTGGGACCTGACCGGCACCTTCTCCACCGGCCGCGCCGGTGACGCGAGCGACCCGTCCACCCTGGCCGCCCGTCTGTCCACGGTCGACGGCCGCCGCGTCGCCCAGGGCCGCGACTTCGGCCCCAACGGACAGCTGAAGAACAGCGACGTCCTCCACCTGGACGAGGCCAACGCCCGTGCGCTGGCCGCCGCCCTGGAGAACACCGACTTCGCGGTCCGGTCGGTCGAGTCCAAGCCGTACCGCCGCTCGCCGTACGCCCCCTTCCGTACGACCACGCTCCAGCAGGAGGCCAGCCGCAAGCTGGGCTTCGGCGCCAAGGCCACCATGCAGGTGGCGCAGAAGCTGTACGAGAACGGCTTCATCACCTACATGCGTACGGACTCCACGACGCTCTCGGACACCGCGATCTCCGCGGCCCGTGCCCAGGTGACGCAGCTGTACGGCGCCTCCTACCTGCCGGACAAGCCCCGCTCGTACGCGGGCAAGGTCAAGAACGCGCAGGAGGCGCACGAGGCGATCCGGCCTTCGGGTGATCGTTTCCGCACACCGGCGGAGACCGGCCTGACCGGTGATCAGTTCCGGCTGTACGAGCTGATCTGGAAGCGGACCGTCGCCTCCCAGATGAAGGACGCGACCGGCAACTCGGTCACCGTCAAGATCGGCGGCCGGGCGGCCGACGGCCGGGACGCCGAGTTCAGCGCCTCCGGCAAGACCATCACCTTCCACGGCTTCCTCAAGGCGTACGTGGAAGGCGCCGACGACCCGAACGCCGAGCTGGACGACCGCGAGCGGCGGCTGCCGCAGGTCGCCGAGGGCGACCGGCTGTCCGCCACGGAGATCACCGCCGACGGCCATGCCACCAAGCCCCCGGCCCGCTACACCGAGGCGACGCTGGTCAAGGAGCTGGAGGAGCGGGAGATCGGCCGCCCGTCGACCTACGCGTCGATCATCGGCACGATCCTGGACCGCGGCTACGTCTTCAAGAAGGGCACCGCCCTGGTCCCTTCCTTCCTGAGCTTCGCCGTGGTCAACCTCCTGGAGAAGCACTTCGGGCGGCTCGTCGACTACGGCTTCACCGCCAAGATGGAGGACGACCTCGACCGCATCGCGCGGGGCGAGGCCCAGTCCGTGCCGTGGCTGCGCCGCTTCTACTTCGGCGAGGGCGAGGCGGCCGGTGCCGCCTCTGAGGCCGGCAACGGCGACGGCGACCACCTCGGCGGCCTGAAGGAACTGGTCACCGACCTCGGCGCGATCGATGCCCGGGAGATCTCCTCCTTCCCGGTCGGCGACGGCATCATGCTCCGGGTCGGCCGCTACGGCCCGTACGTGGAGCGCGGTGAGAAGGACGCCGAGGGTCACCAGCGCGCCGACGTGCCGGACGACCTCGCGCCCGACGAGCTGACGGTGGAGTACGCCGAGGAACTGCTGGCCAAGCCCAGCGGCGACTTCGAGCTGGGCACGGACCCGGAGACCGGTCACCAGATCGTGGCCAAGGACGGCCGGTACGGCCCGTACGTCACCGAGATCCTGCCCGAGGGCACCCCGAAGACCGGCAAGAACGCGGTCAAGCCGCGCACCGCCTCGCTCTTCAAGTCGATGTCCCTGGACACGGTCACCCTCGACGACGCGCTCAAACTGATGTCGCTGCCGCGCGTCGTGGGCAAGGACCCCGAGGGCGTCGAGATCACCGCGCAGAACGGCCGCTACGGCCCGTACCTGAAGAAGGGCACCGACTCGCGCTCCCTGGAGAGCGAGGACCAGATCTTCAACATCACCCTGGACGAGGCCCTCGCCATCTACGCGCAGCCCAAGCAGCGCGGGCGGGCCGCCGCCAAGCCGCCGCTGAAGGAGCTGGGCACCGACCCGGTCAGCGAGCGTCCGGTGGTCGTCAAGGACGGCCGCTTCGGCCCGTACGTCACCGACGGCGAGACCAACGCGACGCTGCGCCGGGACGACGACGTCGAGACGATCACGCCGGAGCGCGGGTACGAGCTGCTGGCCGAGAAGCGCGCCAAGGGCCCGGCGAAGAAGAAGACCGCCAAGAAGGCCCCGGCCAAGAAGACGACGGCCAAGAAGACCGCCAAGAAGGCCCCGGCCAAGAAGACGGCGGCCAAGAAGACGACGACCGCGAAGAAGACCACGGCGGCCAAGAAGACGACCGCCGCGAAGAAGACGACCGCGGCGGCGGAGAAGGCGGCTGAGAGCGTGGAGAGCTGAGGGGGGGAGCACGTTGGCGTACCGCGTCACCTACACCGTTGAGGCGAAGGCGACCGCTGACGCCATGGCGCCGGAGCGGCGGAACATGCTCGAACGCGGGCTGGCCAAGCTCGCCCTCGACCCGTATCACAAAGCCACGGCACATGTCGGCACGCATGAGGACGACCGCAGGGCACAGGTGGCGCCGGGCCTCCTCATCGAGTACGTCGTCGCACACGGCCTGCTCGTCATCGTCGTGATCGAGATCTTCGACGACATACTGCTGGAGGACTAGGGCGTTTCTTCTGACGCCGCTCCGTGGAGCACGGAGCGGCGTCCGGTGCGTGCCGGGCCTCGTGAGGCCCTGGAGATCCAGCAGAAGTCCGCCGGACCCACCCGTCCGTGTGTTCGGGTGGAAGCTGGACCTGTCATATCCGGCCGATAGGCTGGCGGAATGACGCGTGCCGAGCTCCCTACGGTCGTGACCCCCACATCCGGCGCCCTCGTCGCGGACTCCCGCGAGCGCGCCGTGCGAGCCCTGCTCCGCTTCCCCCCACTGAAGCGGCTGTGGAGCGCACAGTTCGTCGGGGCGATCGGCGATGCCCTTGCCCTGCTGGTGCTCGTACTGCTGACGCTGCAAGCGGCGCTGTACGTACCCTCCGGCGGCCAGGCGGCCTTCGGCGGCGGCTACCGGGGCGCGGCCCTCGCCGTCGCCGCCGTCTTCGCGGCCCGGATGCTGGCCACCCTGCTCTCCGGGGCGGTGCTGCTGGGCCCGCTGTCCGCGCTGACCGCGCCGTCCGGCCCGCTGGACCGGCGCTGGACCATGATCGGCGCGGACGGGGTGCGGCTGGCGCTGCTGGTCGTGGCCCCGCTGTGGATCGACTGGACGCCGGGCAGCGCGCTGATCTGGCTGCTGGTGACGGTCTTCGTCGCCGGCGTGGCCGAACGCTTCTGGACCGTGGCCCGGGAGAGCGCGGCGCCCGGACTGCTGCCGGCGCCTCCCCCGGCCCCGGCCCCGGCCGACCGGGGCGGCTCCCCGGCCGAGGGCCCGGCCGTCCGGCCGCTGCCGGACAACCTGGACGCGCTGCGCCGCCTGTCGCTGCGTACCGCTTTCGTGTCGTTGCCGCTGGCCGCCACCGGGCTGATCGTCGTCACCCTCGTGGCCAAGCTGCTGGCCAACGGCATCGACTGGTTCGCCGACCACCAGGCCGCGCTCGCCTCGTACGTGGCCTCCGGCCTCTTCGCCGCCTCCGTCTCGATCCTGTACTTCCTCGAACTGCCCGGTACGCAGACGCCGCGCCCCCGCTCTCCCCTGGAGGGCCTGCGCCGCCCCAAGACCGACGCGGGTGTCGACCGGGGCCGTACGGGTGCCGTACCGCTGCTGGTGCCGGCCTGCGCGGCGGTGGCCGGCGCGATCGCCGCGGCCGTCTCGGTGGCGGTCCTGCACGCCGGTGACCTCGGTGGCGGGCCGGTCGCCTTCGGACTGCTGGTGCTCGGCCTGAGCGGCGGCCCGGTCGCGGGCATCCGGGGTGCGCGCAAGGTGCTGCCCGCGCTGTCCCGGCGTCGTCTGCTGGCTCTCGCGGTGGCCGTCACCGGCCTGGCCCTGCTGGCGGCCGGGCTGGTCCCGGACACCACGACGGTCGTGCTGCTGATGCTGCTCGCCGGGGTGGCGGCGGGCGTCGCGGCCAACACCGGCCACACGCTCCTGGACCAGGAGACCGAAGAGCCCCGCGCCGCCCGGATGACCGAGCACCTGCACGCGGTCGTCCGGCTCGTCGTCGCGCTGGCCGTCATCGTCGCGCCGCTGCTGGCCGGGGCCATCGGCCCGCACCACCTCGCGGGCGACAAGAACGTCTTCTCGCACGGCGGCGCGGCCTTCACGCTGATGCTGGTCGGCGCGCTGCTGCTGCCGGTCGCCGCGTGGGTGCTCGGAAAGGTCGACGACCGCCAGGGCGTGTCCCTCGGGCGCGACCTGCGCGAGGCGCTGCGCGGCGGCGACCCGGACCAGGCGCCGGCCCCCACCGGCTTCTTCATCGCCCTGGAGGGCGGCGACGGAGCCGGCAAGTCGACGCAGGTCCAGGCGCTGGCCGAGTGGATCCGCGGCAAGGGCCACGAGGTCGTGGTGACCCGCGAGCCGGGCGCCACCGCCATCGGCAAGCGCCTGCGGTCCATCATCCTTGACGTGTCCACCTCGGGCCTGTCGGACCGGGCGGAGGCGCTGATGTTCGCCGCCGACCGCGCCGAGCACGTCAACAGCGTGATCCGCCCGGCGCTGGAGCGTGGCGCCGTCGTCATCACCGACCGGTACATCGACTCCTCCGTCGCCTACCAGGGCGCGGGCCGCAACCTCGCTCCCACCGAGATCGCCCGCATCTCCCGCTGGGCCACCGACGGGCTCGTACCGCATCTGACCGTGCTCCTCGACGTCTCCCCGGAGACCGCCCGCGAGCGCTTCACCGAGGCCCCGGACCGGATGGAGTCCGAGCCCGCCGAGTTCCACCAGCGGGTCCGCTCCGGCTTCCTGACGCTGGCCGCCGCCGACCCGGCGCGCTACCTGGTCGTGGACGCCGGCCAGGACCCGGAGGCCGTCACCACCGTCGTACGGCACCGCCTCGACCAGGTCCTGCCGCTGTCCGAGGCCGAGATCAAGGCCCAGGAGGAGGCGCGCAAGGCCGCCGAGGAGGAGGCCCGGCGCAAGGCCGAGGAAGAGGCCGCGCGCAAGGCCGAGGAGGAGCGCAAGGAGCGCGAGCGGCAGGAGCAGCTCGCCAAGCTGCGCGCCGAGGAGGAAGAGCGCAAGCGCCGCGAGATCGAGGAGGCCAAGGCCCGCGAAGCCGCCCGCCAGGCGGAGGAGGCGCGGCAGCGTGCCGAGGAGGCCCGCAAGGCCGCCGAGGAGGAGCGCCGTCGCCGGGAGGCCGAGGAGCGCGCACGGCAGGCCGAGCAGGAGCGGTTGCGCAAGCGTGCCGAGGAGGAGGCGCGGCTGCGCCGGGAGGCCGAGGAACGCCGCCTGGAGAAGCAGCGCAAGGCCGAGGAGGCCCTGCTGCGCGCGGAACAGGCGAGGCTGGCCGCGGCGGCCGAGGCGGAGGCCAAGGCCAAGGCCGAGGCGGAAGCGCGCGCCAAGGAAGAGGCGGAGGCAGCGCGCCGGGCCGAGGAAGAGGCGGCACGGGCGGCGGAGGCCGCCGAGGCGCCCACGACCGAGACGCCGATGCCCGGGCTGGAGCAGCACGCCCGTACGGAACCGGACGCGTCTCCCTCGTCTCAGTCCCTGCCGCCGTCCTCGTCTCCGTCCTCGTCTCCGTCCTCCTCCTCTGACGCCGAGGAGACCGCCGTCCTGCCGCAGCACCGGGAGGCACCGGGCGCCTCCGACGAGACCGCGGTGCTGCCGCCCGTACGGCCCGAGGCCCACCAGGACTGGCGGGAGCGCGAGCAGGCGCGGCGCGGGGAGGACCCGGCGGAGCGCGTACCGGCGTGGATGTTCCGCAAGGAGGGCGACGGCGGTACGGAGCGGCCGGCTGCCCGTACGGACCGGCGGGACGCCCGTACGGACCCGGGTGCGGCGGGATCGCGCGCCGGCTCCGGCACGTCCGGCGTGGAGCGGACGAGGGAGCTGCCGCAGATCGACCCGGCCACCGGGGAGCCGGTGGAGCCCGCGCCGCGCCGCCGTCCGGCGTGGGCGGAGGAGACCCCGCTGGACGACCTGCCGACGCTGGCCGACGAGCTTCTCGGCCCGCGCGAGGACGAGGACGAGCAGCAGGGACGCGGCCGTCGGGGCCGCCGGGGCTGAGACCGGCGGACCGGTGCGACGGCTGGTGTGATGGCCGGTGCGCCGACTGACGCAACGGCTGACGCGCCGACTGACGCAACGACTGTCGTAACAACCGGTGCGACGGCGGATGAGGTGACCGGAGCGGGCCCCGGCAGCGCGAACGCATCGCGGCGGCCGGGGCCCGCCCGTTGCCCGGGGCGTCCGGGCTGTCAGTGGGAGGCCCCACAATGGAACGAGCGCGGGGCGCGGCGTGACGGCACGGCAGCGCGGGCGGTGCGGTGCCGCGGTGGCGCGCAGCGGCACACCGGGCGCCGCAGGATGCGGCACGACGGCACGGGCAGGACGGACAGGACAGGAACGGCGGGCGGCGACATGGCTGTGTGGGACGACGTGGTCGGGCAGGAACGCCTGACGGAGCAGCTCGCTGCTGCCGCACGCGACGCGGACGCGCTGGTCACCGTCGAGGGCGCGGTCGTGGACGGCACCGACCCGATAGCGCAGTCCGGCACGTCGAAGATGACGCACGCCTGGCTGTTCACCGGCCCGCCCGGCTCCGGCCGCGCCACCGCCGCGCGCGCCTTCGCCGCCGCCCTCCAGTGCGTCAGTCCGGACCGCGCCCTCGGCGGCGTCCCCGGCTGCGGCTTCTGCGAGGGCTGCCACACGAGCCTGGTGGGCACCCACGCCGACGTCGAGATCGTCCGTACGGACCTGCTCTCGATCGGTGTGAAAGAGACCCGCGACCTGGTCCGCCGTTCCTCGATGTCTCCGTCGGGCGGCCGCTGGCAGGTGATCGTCCTGGAGGACGCCGACCGCCTCACCGAGGGCGCGGGCAACGTGCTCCTCAAGGCCGTGGAGGAGCCCGCGCCCCGCACGGTCTGGCTGCTGTGCGCCCCCTCCATCGAGGACGTGCTGCCCACCATCCGCTCCCGCTGCCGGCACGTGACCTTGCGTACGCCGCCGGTCGCCGCCGTCGCCGACGTCCTGATCCGCCGGGACGGCATCGAGCCGGAGGCCGCCGCTGCCGCCGCGCGCGCCACCCAGGGCCACATCGGCCGGGCCCGCCGCCTGGCCACCGACGAGCGGGCCCGCGCCCGCCGCAACGCGGTCCTCAAACTGCCCCTGCGCGTCGACGACATCGGCGGTTGCCTCAAGGGTGCCCAGGAGCTGATCGACGCCGCGACGGAGGACGCCAAGCAGGTCGCCGAGGAGGTGGACACCCGGGAGACGGAGGAGCTGCGCGCCGCGCTCGGCGCCGCCGCCGGCACGGGCGGCCGGCTGCCGCGCGGCACGGCGGGCGCCATGAAGGACCTCCAGGACAAGCAGAAGCGCCGCTCCACCCGTACCCAGCGCGACAGCCTCGACCTGGCCCTGACCGACCTCACCGGCTTCTACCGCGACGTCCTGGCCGTCCAACTGGGCGCCACGGTCCCCCTCGCCAACGACGAGGTCCGCGACAGCATCCGCCGCATCGCGTCCTCCTCCACCCCGGAACGCACCCTTCGCCGGATAGAAGCCGTCATCGCCTGCCGCCAGGCCCTGGACCGCAATGTGGCCCCGCTGCTGGCGGTGGAGGCGATGACGGTGGCGTTGCGGAAGGGGTGAGGGAGCGCTCCGTGAGGGCACGGCCGTACGACGGCCCTGCCCCCTGCCCCCTGCCCTCAGCCCCCTCCGGTTCCCCCTCCCTCCCTCACCCGTACGAGCGCACCCACCCCCACGCTCCGCCTCGGCACGGATACGCTCCGTCCCATACCAGCAGCCGTGGTCGCAGTCACCGTCACGGTCACTGCAAGTGCCACTGCCACTGCACGTTGCCGCTGCCGACGACTCAGGGACCGAGGGACCGCCCATGGCCACCAGCCGCCTGCTCCGCACCGCCGGTACCGTCCTGACGGCCACCGCCCTGTTCCTCTCCGGCTGCTCGTCGGGCAGTCCGTCGCGCGGCGCAGCGGCCTCCGGGCAGTCGACCAACGGCCGTACGGGCTCCCCGGGCGCGGTCCCCGGCGCGGCGACGGCCACCCTCGACCCCCTGCCCACCGCCATCCCCGCGGCCCTCCGCCCGTACTACGAGCAGAAACTCACCTGGCGCGAGTGCGGAGTCGTCGGCTTCGAGTGCACGACGATGCGGGCGCCCCTCGACTACGCGAAACCCAGCGCCGCCACCGACCTGAAACTGGCCGTCTCCCGCAAGAAGGCCACCGGCCCGGGCAGCCGCCTCGGCTCCCTCATGGTCAACCCGGGCGGCCCCGGCGGCTCGGCAATCGACTACCTCCAGCAGTACGCGCCGCAGCCCGAAGCGGTCCGGGCCCGTTACGACATGGTCGCCATGGACCCCCGCGGCGTGGCCCGCAGCGAACCGATCACCTGCCTGTCCGATGCCCAGATGGACGACTTCACCCGCGTCGACCAGACGCCGGACGACGACGCCGAGGCCGACCGCCTCACCACCGCCCTGCGCACCTTCGCCCAGGGCTGCCGGCACCGCTCCGGCGCCCGCCTCGGCCACGTCTCGACCGCCGAATCGGCCCGCGACATGGACGTCCTGCGGGCCGTCCTCGGCGACGACAAGCTCACCTACGTAGGCGCCTCCTACGGCACCTTCCTCGGCGCCACGTACGCCGGCCTCTTCCCCTCCCGCGTCGGCCGCCTCGTCCTCGACGGCGCCATGGACCCGTCCCTGCCCGCCCGAACGATGAACCGCGACCAGACCGCCGGCTTCAACACCGCCTTCACCGCCTTCGCCAAGGACTGCGCCAGACAACGCGGCTGCCCCCTCGGCACCAACGGCCCCGAAGAAGCCGGCCGCCGCCTCACCGCTCTCTTCAAGCAGCTCGACGCCCACCCCGCCCCCACCGGCAGCGCCCGCACCCTCACCGAATCCCTCGCCACCAGCGGGGTGACGGCCGCCATGTACGACGAGGGCGCCTGGCCCGTCCTGCGCGAATACCTCGCCGAGGCCCAGAAGGGCGACGGCCGCGGCCTGCTCGCCCTCTCCGACTCGTACTACGAACGCGACCCGGACGGCACCTACGCCAACCAGATGTTCGCCAACCCCGCCGTGAACTGCCTCGACCTCCCCGGCTCCTTCGCCGGCCCCGACGAGGTACGCGCCGCCCTGCCCGCCTTCCGCGAGGCGTCCCCGGTCTTCGGCGAAAGCTTCGCCTGGGCCGCCCTGAACTGCGCGTACTGGCCGGTCAAGCCCACCGGCGCCCCGCACCGCATCACCGCCGAGGGCGCCGCCCCCATCCTGGTCGTCGGCACCACCCGCGACCCCGCCACCCCCTACCCCTGGGCCCGCTCCCTCGCCGCCCAGCTCTCCTCCGCCACCCTCCTCACCTACGACGGCGACGGCCACACCGCCTACGGCCGCGGCAGCGACTGCATCGACACCGCCATCAACACCTACCTCCTCGAATCCACACCCCCACCCCCCGACAAACACTGCACCTGAACCCCGGACGAAACCCGGTTCGGACCACCCCCAACCGATGTGTAGACTGGGCTCCGCACCACGCCGCCTTAGCTCAGTCGGCCAGAGCGACGCACTCGTAATGCGTAGGTCAAGGGTTCGATTCCCTTAGGCGGCTCAGTTGGAAACCCCAGCTCAGACCTCGTCTGAGCTGGGGTTTTCTCATTCACCGCATACGGAGGCTGAGCGCGTCTCCCACGGCGTGTCGTTCCCGGACAGGCCGCTAGCTGCAGAGGCGTCTGGGCCTCTGGGGCCCGATCAGTGCTGGCGTTTGTCAGCCCTGGATCGGGTGACAGTGGACTTCAGATCGGCGACGGTCAGGAACATGGAGAAGGGCAGCTTGGCGCAGAGGGCGTGACGGCTGTCAGGCTGGTCCGCGGGATCGCGGTGAGCTGAAGGAACGGTAGTTGCCAGGTGACACTGTGGCCCCGCTGGACACCGCCCGTTGCCTCCTTGCTGCCATCCGCCCGGTATCACTCCCGCCGGCACCCGGGGCTCCCTTGGTGCTTACATCGCCCCACCCGCATTCAGGGTCGGTTTCCACTCGCGAGCTCGCGCAGCCTGTCCAGCTCGATCACGCCAGGTCTTTCGTTCTCGTCAAGGTCGACCAATTCTGCTAGTGCCTGTGCGGGAGACAAACCCCGGTCGTAGGCAGAGGCCAGCCGATCGAGCCACGAGAGTGAAGCCTTGTACTTTGCCTCGTCGTCAAGATCCTGTGGTTCGAAGCTCGCGCCGTTCTGAGCATCGGAGACCCAGAGGTACCCAAGCATCCCGTGCTGTTCGTCCCGCACGGGAACGTATTGGACATCACCTTCCACCGAACGCTTGTAGCCGATGCGGCCGAAGCCGGGTGTGTGTCTGAATGCGCTGTACCGGCGGGGAATCTCGAAGCCAGACCACACATCGGACGCGGCGCCGCCTTCATCAAAATAATTGTCGACACCCGTTTCGGTTGGCTTGCCGAAGTATGTGGGATCGTCCGGGTCGGTCTCCGAGTCAAGCGTTTCCGACAGATCACGGAGAGCGGCAGACAGTCGGGGTGCGTTTGCCGCATGGACGGAGGGCTGAGCGCGGCCCTTGAGGTCGTATGGCATCCACGCGTCGGAGGGAGTCTCCAAATCGACGCCGATGTGGTCGAGTAGTACCGAAGCTCCTACTTGGAAGAGCCCGTCTTCACGAAACTCCTCGCCCCCGTCAACGATGACCCCGGCACTGTTGGCATCGGCGTACACGGAGCCGATCTTCCCTGAACGTAGCCCCGCTTTGACCGCGTCGGCCAACTGCTGCGCGGGGTCGGGCCACGTGGCATCGAACCTCAAGTCTCCCCGATACAGGAAAGTGTTCGGCTGCCCGGCTTCATGGACGGACACGGAAACCTCGGGTGCATCGACCGCGAGGCGGTACTTGAGCAGCACGGTGTAGGCGACCAGCAGTTCTCGGAGGCACATGGCGATCTTGTCCTCGCCATGCGCGTCCCGTCCCCAAGTCCAACGAGCGACAGGCGTACTCGTGATCACCGCGTTCCTCCGGGATGGACTTACCGGGGCGTGCCTGCTTGCCCCGAAACGCGCTCGACCGGAAAAGGGTTCCGTGTTTCGCGCGGCGTGCGCTGCGGAGTTCTCCTGCGGGTGCGTTTTCTTCCGATGCTTGAATCGTCGGGGTTGTTCAGTCGAAGAACTGTCGTTCGAATTCCTCTTCGGCCTGGTCCAGTTCCTCTTCGGTCAGGTTGGGAGGGGTGAAATTTCGCTTCCGAGCATGCTCAATGAAGTCATCGGGTGGTCGCACTCCGTACTCCCGTACGAAATAACCCCAGTATGAGGGCCACGTCCATTCTCCGTCGGTGCTGTACCCGAAGGGGGCAACCGGCCCTGCTTCCGGATTCATGGGGTCTTGAATATTGCCAGCGGCGAGAAGAGAGTGAGAGTCGGACAGGTAATTGGCCATAGGCTCACGCAGTGCGGGGTCCAACCGGTCTGCCAGTTGTCTGAGTGATACCTGTTGCGGCAAGGCCTGGTTCTCTGCTTCAACTTCCTCGAAAAAAGGAAGCATCTTCATGGAGATTCGTCCTCCGTTAATCGGCGGCCCACTCGGACCGCTCCAGCTTTTCTGCAGTACCGTCGGGATTGTATCGGTAGAAGTCTCCGGGCAGCTTGCGGACCTGGCTTGGGCGAATCGTGCGGCTCAACTCACGATCGACTCCGAGCCAGCCATGCCGACTACTGTAGAGGTACCCGTCCGGAGCGATAACCGGTGCTTTGATTTTCTGGGCCAGCTGGCGTGCGAAGGTGCCGTCCGTGTGTCCGGTGTTGCAAGAAAGCAGCCGCACCGGCGTTCCTGGCGCGTAGTCGGGGCGCCTGCGGATGATGTTTGCCATCTCTTGGGCGGAAATCTTCCGCCCGTCAGTGGAATGCATGAATGCCTCATGGGGGGTTCCATGGGCTACGACGTCATAGTGGCCCGGCAGCGGGTTCGCTCTGCGGGCATTTTTGTAGAACTGGTCCGTTTCGTGCATGATGGAAAAGCCCGGCCTTTCCTCGCCCAGTGAATGTGTCTGCGGGCTGGGCGTCGGGTTTCCCTTGTCATGAAACCAATCGGCCAGGGCGGTGTCTTCGGGGGACCCGCCCGCCGCATGGTCTCTGGCTGTGGATTCCTCGTGAGGGGGCCCCCAGTCTGCGGCCCCCTCGTGCGAGGCGCTCCCCGTTGCGAGGTCGTCACTGTGGCTGCCCGCGTGCGCAGCAGTATCGGCGGTACCGTCGCCCGCCCGGAGATGGCCCGAGCTTTCAGGGCTGAGATGTGCGACGGCGTCACCACGTCCGCCGACGCCGACCCGTGTCGGTTTTTCCTGGGGGACCGACGCGTTCGTTCGAGACTGATCAGCCTCGTTCGCCGCCTTGGACGGTATGTCCCTCGGCGCCGCTTCGGCATGTTGGTCGATGGTGCCGTCCAGGCGGTAGATGGTGCCGTCCTCGGACAGGAAGCGTGGGGGGCCGTCGGTGGGGAGGCGGACTGTGCCCGGGGGGAGGGGGGTGGTTCCGTGTGGGGGTTTGATGGTGCCGTCGGGGAGGCGGGTGAAGCCGTCCGGGATCTTCTTGCCCGTGGGGAGGTGGATGGTGCCGTCGGCTGCGAGTGTGGCGCCGTCGGGGAGTACGACCACCTCGTCGGGGAGTTTGGGGAGCTCGACGCCGCGCAGGGCCTTGAGGTGGGCCATGACGTCGCCGATCTTCGACACGCCGGTGCCGGCGCCCTTGAAGACGTAGGTCATCGGGTCGATGGCGTGGCCCACCTTGCCGGCGGCCGACAGGGCCTTGGCCGCCGCGCCCGCCTTGCCCGCGCCCGATACGGCGGCGCTGCCGCCACGGGTGAACAGGGCGGTGACGGCATTGAAGGTGACCGCGCCGGCGGCCCGGGAAGGGTTCGAACCCCACTGATCCCAGGCGAGCATCGCCTTGCCGGTCTCGGCCATCGTCTTCCGCGACTCCCGCAGCCAGGAGGGGAGCATGCTGCCGGGGGCGGTCAAGTAGAGGGCGCCCACGCCGGGGATCATGGTGATCGTGAGTCCGGTGGAGAGCTTGGCCAGGTTGCCCCAGGCTTCGCCGGCGGCGTCCCAGCCGTCGAAGCCGACCAGGGTGCCCAGGCCCTTGATGGTGCCCCACACACCGTCGACGATGAAGCCCTTGCCGAAGTCGTAGGCGTGCTCCCACACCTGCCAGAAGGGGACGGACTCCTCGACCGCGTCGCCCCAGGGCAGGCTCTTGGACTGCTTGAGGGCTTCGGCGTCGTAGCCGTACATGTTCTTCTGGTTGGAGCCGTCGTTCACCTTGAGCGGCTTGCCGCCCACCAGGGCGACGATCTTTCCGTGGCAGTCGCGTTCCGCCCGCTGGAAGGCGGTCCAGACCTCGGCGATCTTGTTGCGGCGGGCGAGGTTCTCCTCGGCCAGGTCACCGTCCTCGTTCCAGTCGTCGTCCGCGGCTTTCTCGGTACGGAAACTGGCCGCTTCCTTCTTGAGCTGTTCGAGCTGCGCGACCAGAGGCGTGATCTCGTCGGCATAGGTGCTCAGCGCTTTGGAGATGACCTGCATGTCGCCGCTCAGGTCGTGTGCCTTGCGCGCCACCGGCTCGGTGACTCCGAACAACTGCTCCGCCTCGGGCGCCTTGTAGAAGGCGGCCAGTCCGCCGAAGGACTTGTGGACGTCCGAACCGGCGGTTCCGATCTTGGCGCCGTCCTGGGACAGCGCCTGCACCTGGGTCTGAAGGACACCGAGGTCGCCGGTGTAGACCGGTACCTCGGCCGGATCGACCGGCGCGTCGCTCACTGCTTCCCCCCGAAGTCCTTGAGAGCGTCCAACTGGACGGCGCGGGCCGCGTGCTGCGCGTTCCTGGCTGCCTCCAGGTCTCCCTGGACGTACTCATTGGTGGCTTTGGCCGCGCCCAGGACGGCGGCCTGGACGCGTTCGGCCATCGCCTTGATGTCGTGGCGGCGTGCTGTCGCGTATTCGACCAGCGCGGCGGCCACCGGGCCCGTCGTCCTCTGCGGCAGCATGGCGGGCGACACCGGTCCCACCGGTTTGTAGTCCGTCAGTACCGGCTGTCCGTTCGGCAGCGTCGTGGCGTGCGAGCCCGGCACGGCCGTACCGGCCGCCTGGGCCGCCCTCTGAAGATCCGAGAGCATGGTGTCGAGAGCCTTCACCAGGTCGTCGCCGTGTGTGCCGACGACCTTCAACTGGCCCTGAACGCCCTGCGGCTGAATGTCCCATGACGCCATGAACGCCCCCCTTGCCTGCCGATCCGTGGCGCCGCCACCACTCCCCGTGCGGCACCGTCGCACTACGCCCGTCAACCGGTCGGCGCACCTCGGGGGTGACTGCCACCCCCGGCGCCAAGGTCGGTTTAGCCGATGTTGTCGACCGCGGCCTTGGCCCGTGCGAGCGTCTGGTGCGCGGTGCCGTCGTTTTGCTCCAGTGTCGACTTCAACAGCTGGATGATGCTCCTGACCTCCTGCGACGCGCGGTTCCAGCGCATTTCCTTGCCGTGGTACTCGTCCGCGACGCCGTCCGCCGTGAAGTCGGCCATCGCTGCCTTGACCTGTGCGTCGCGCTCCGCGATCACCTGTTCCAGGCGTGCGATCACCGCCTGGATGTTGCCCTGGGCCTCCGCCGAGGCACCCGTGTCGTACGAACGACGGTCCATACCGCCGGCCATCGCCATCACTCCCCCTGAGATCTGCCTGTTTCCGCGCGTTGCGGGCTGTCAGCGGCCCGAGAAACGGGCCGCGTCGAAGTTCGCCGCCGCCATCTGCGAGCGGGCGTTGTCGGCCTGCTCCTGGTCACCGGAGCTGAAGGCCGTCTCCATCCCTGACTGGCCGCCCACGATCGCGGCCAGCGCGCTGTTCAGCGCCGCCGTGATCTCGTCCGCGCGCGACTTGAACGAGTCGAAGGCCACCTTGCCCGCGCCGTTGAACTTGCTCTCCAACGGCTGTGCCGCCTGGATGAGCTGACGGATCAAGGCGCCCAGTTCCGTACTCGAACCCTGCGACTGCGACCTCAGGGTCGAGAGCGTCTGTGCCCCCATGTCGAACTTCATCGGGCTCCCCCCACCAGACTTGTCGATCGTGTGTACGCATCCCTATCAACCGGGATATCAGTGGTGCAATCCGTATCCCTGATCCTAGGACCAAGGTGTGACAACAGCTCGGTGATGACGGCTGATGACGGCTGATCCGTGTGGCGCGGCCTGTCGCGTACCGGGTACGGAGGTCCCTGCCGGAGCTGTGCGCCGCCTGTGGTCAGGTGCCTTTGAGATGCTGCATCAGCTGCTCGAAGTCCCGCCAGCCCGACAGGTCCGACGGGTCGCCGGGCAGCGGGTAGTACAGCGCGGGACGGGACTTCGGGCCGAGGCGGACGGGCTCCGCGGACAGCGGGGTGCGAAAGGCACGGTCGTCGGGCAGTCGGCGGACCTCCTCCGCGCCGAGCACGAACGCCACCGGAACGCCGGGTCCTTCGAAGCGGGGCGGTACCGCGAGGTCGCGGCGGGCTTTCCGGAGCTGTATGAGCATCGACTGGAGGTGGTGGCGGGTGGCGAGCAGCTCCGCGGTCCCGGGCAGGGACCGCACCGGTGGCTCCTCGTCGGCTTCGTAGCCGAACATCAGCGTGACGTGTTCCTCCACGCCTGCCTTCGTACGGCTGACGCGCACGGTGGCCAGGCCGGGCCGTGCCCGGCTGCCGACCACGACGAGCCAGGTCGGCTCGGGAGTCCTCCCGAAGGCGAGGTCGGTCACCTGGCGCGGGGACCAGGGAAGGTTGGCGGGTTCGGCGGTTCCCCACCCCGCCGGGGGTTCGCCGGTGAGCTCGCGCCATACGGACTCCAGCGCATCGCCGATCACCAGCCGGTCGTCGGCCGGGTGGACGGTACGGAAGGTGACGGCAAGCTGCCGCTCGCCGGTGGGGGCGGTCTCCTGGAAGGAGGCGGCCACCGGGGTGCGCGGGTCGTCGGGGGTCGCGTCGGCCGCCGTCATCGGAGCGAACATCCCGTCCTGCCATCGCAGTACGGCTCCGGACAGGCCGTCGTAATAGCCGTCCCGCTCGTCGCGGACGATCCAACGTGCGGGCCAGGTGCCGAGGTGGTCGCGTGCGGCCGGGGAGAGCGTGGTGCCCGGCGGGCTGACGATCTGGAGGCCCAGCCCGGCTTCGGCCGCCGTCCGGAACGCGTCCGAGAGCCAGGCCGTCATGGCCACGACCGGGCGGTCCTGGATGACGACGGCGACCTTGTCGGTCAGGACGTCGATGGCGGGCCGGCCGGTGTCGGTCGCGGGCGCGACGCTCATGCCTTCGGTGCTCACCACGGCCAGGGAGCCGGCGGCCTCCGGTGGCCAGGCGGAACCGCCGGCCAACGAGGCCAGCCGGGCCGCGAAGGTACCGGCGAGCCGTTCGGCGTCCTCGACGCCGGTGGTGGCACGGGCCTCGGTCCACCAGTAGGGGACCGGCGGCGCGGTCGCGCCGAGCAGCCGCTCGGCCTCCCCCTCGACCTGCACCAGCAGGGGTGCCTCGACGGAGACGAGGGGGCGTCCCGCACCGTCGCAGAGCCGCACCACGGCGTCCTCTCCCGCCGTGTCGACCAGCGTGTCGGGCCCTCCGGAGAGCAGGCCCGCGAGCAGGCTCCAGGGGTCGGGCATGCGGTGCGTGAGGGCGATGACGTCCTTGGTCATGGGTTCGTCCGGTCCTTCGTCGTCCGTGGCGTGGCTGCCGTACGTGGGGTGGCCCGCGTGTGCGGGGGAGTTCCCGGGCGGGTCACCCGGGGGAGTGCACGGTCTGGATGAGGCGGTTGGCCTGGCCCCTGCGGAGGAAGACGCCGCGGCCCGGCGGTTGCCGGGAGGCGTACACGCCGGGGAACAGCTGGCCCTCGCCGCGGTCTCCGGCCATCAGGAGCGCCGAGGAACCCGATTCGCGCAGGCCCTGCACCAGGGGCTCGTAGATGCCGCGGGAGGCGCCTGCGACCCGGCGCGTCAGGACGAAGTGGAGCCCGATGTCCGCCGCAGCCGGGACGTACGGCAGGAACGGGGCCAGCGGCTCCTGGCCGGCGGTGGTGAGGACGTCGTAGTCGTCGACGAGGACCACGATCCGCGGGCCGCCGCCCCAGCTGCCGGGTTCGAGGTCCTCCAAGCGCGCGCTGTCATCGGGCAGCCGCTGTTCCAGCACGGTGGCGATACCGGTGGCGAGACCCGCGCACAACTTCGCGTTGTACGCGTAACCGCCGTTGAACTCCTCGGGGATCGCGCCGCGCAGACCGCGACGCGGGTCCATGACGGCGAAGACCAGCTCGTCCTCGCTGTAGCGCTCGATGAGGCCGTTGGCGATGACCTTCAGGAGGTTCGTCTTCCCGCACTCGCTGTCCCCCATGACCAGCAGGTGCTGGTCATGCGCGAACAGGTCGAGCAGTACGGGGTCGAGCGCCGTCTGGTCCAGTCCGATGGGTACCCTCCCGGGCTCGGCGACCGGGCCCGGCAGGAGCCGGGGCTCCAGGAGGTGCGGCAGCACCCGTACCGGCTGGGCCACCTCCCCGCTCCAGGCCGCACGGACCGTGCGGGCCGTACGCTCCAGCACCGCACCCAGGTCCGCGGTGTCGGCGAGACCGTCCGTACGGGGAAGCGCCACCTGCGCGAACAGCTTTCCGTCGGTCAGGACGCGGCCGGGCTCGTCGGGCGAGAGGGTCGCGGCGAGCTTGTGGTCGATGCAGGACTCGCCCGGGTCGTTCAGCCGCAGTTCGATGCGGGTACCGAAGTTCGACTGGACGGCGATGCGCGCGTCGTTCCAGCGGAGCATCGCCGCGACGACGTGCACGCCGTAACCTCCGCCGCGCTTGAGGATGTCGGTGACGTCGTCGTCCAGCTCCTCGAAGTCGTCCCGCAGCGCGCCGAAGCCGTCGATGACGAGCACGATCTCGGCGGAGGTCAGCTCGGGCAGCCGGCCCGCCGCGTGCAGGTCACGCAGCTGGTCGAGGGAGTCGATGCCGTGCTCGCGGAAGAGGTCCTCCCGGGCCGCAAGCATGTTCCGTACCTCCTCGACGGTGCGTGCGGCGCGTTCGCGGTCGGCCCGGCCCGCGATCCCGCCGACGTGTGGCAGGCCGGCGAGGGCCTGGAGGCCTCCGCCGACCAGGTCGAGGCCGTAGACGCCGACCTCCCGCGGGGTGTGGGTCAGCGCGAGCGAGAGGACGAGGGTGCGCAGGAGCGTCGTCTTCCCGGACTGCGGGCCGCCGATGAGCGCCACGTGGCCGCCCGCCAGCGTGAGGTCCAGGTACCACTGGCCCTGCCACTGCCTGGCCGGGTCGTCGAGCAGACCGAGCGGTACCTGGAGCGGGGTGCGGTTCGGTCCCGCCGTCCGGCCGCCCGCCGCCGCGCTATCCCGGGCTTCTCCTGTCGTACGCCCTCGCGCATTGAGAAGCCGCAGACCGCGCGGCCCGACGCCCAGCGGTCCGGCGACCGTGTCCAGGGTGACCGCGCCGGGCAGCGGCGGCAGCCAGATGCGGCGCACCGCACCGGGGGCCTCCGCCAGCTGCCCGACCATGACGTCCAGTTCGGTCGGCCCGGTCTCGCGGCGTCGCGCCGCCGGTTCCGGTGTCTCCGGGTCCGCGGCGCTCGTAGGGGCGTTGAACGTTTCGTAGGGAAGAGCGCGGGGACCGGCGTCCTGCTCGTCCGCGCGCTGTGCGGGGCCTCGGTAGGCGCCCGAGACGTAACCGGCCTTGAACCGGTCGTAGTGGCTGGTGTCGACCTTGAGGTAACCGAAGCCGGGCAGCGGCGGCAGGTGGAAGGCGTCCGTGGTGTCCAGGACCGTACGCGACTCGTCGGCGGAGAAGGTCCGCAGGCCGAGGCGGTACGAGAGGTAGGTGTCCAGTCCCTTCAGGTTGCCGCCCTCGATGCGCTGACTGGACAGCAGCAGGTGTACGCCGATGGAGCGGCCGATGCGGCCGACGGACAGGAACAGGTCGATGAAGTCCGGCTTCGCGGTGAGCAGTTCGCCGAACTCGTCGATGACGACGCACAGGTGCGGCAGCGGCTCCAGGTCGGGCCGCCGGCTGCCGCGCAGCGCGGCGTAGGCGCCGATGTCGGCGATGTTCCCGGCGTCCTTGAGGACCTGCTGGCGGCGCTTGACCTCACCGGCGAGCGAGGCGTGGACCCGCTCGACGAGCCCGGCCTGGTTCTCCAGGTTGGTGATGACACCGGCGACGTGCGGCAGGCCCGCGAACGGCGCGAAGGTCGCGCCGCCCTTGTAGTCGACGAGGACCAGGGCGAGGTCTTCCGGCGGATGCGTGGTCACCAGGGCGAGGACGAGCGTGCGCAGGAGCTCGGACTTGCCGGAGCCGGTGGCGCCGACGCACAGGCCGTGCGGGCCCATGCCGAGTTCCGACGATTCCTTGAGGTCCAGGAGCACCGGCTGGTGGGAGTCGTTGACGCCGATCGGCACCCGCAGGAAGGCGCGCTCGCCGCGTGGCGCCCACAGGCGTGACAGGTCGAGCCGCGCCACATCGTCGATGCCGAGGAGGTCCGCGAAGCCGACCGGCCCGCTCAGGGGGGCGTCGACGAGGGATTCGGCGGACAGGCGCAGCGGCGCCAGCATCCGGGCCAGGCCCTCGGCGAACGGGATGCCGGCCTCGTCCGCCGTGCCGTGGGCGTGTACCGGTTCCTGTTCGCGCAGGTCCTCGATGACCACCCGGTCGCCGTCGACGGTGATGCGGACGCTGACCTGTCCGGGTTCCTGCACCCGCCGCTCCAGCAGGTGCAGGACGGTGACGGCCATCTCCCGCAGGCCGACCGCCTCGTCGGGACGCGGCAGCTCGACGGCGTCCTGTCCGTGACCGTCGGCGACGACGAGCAGCCGGGACGTCATGGACAGGGCGTCGTGGCCGGAGAGGCCGCGCCGCACCTCTGCCGCGTAGGAGGCACGGCGGTGCAGCTCGGGGCCGAGTTGCCGAGCGAGCCGGGACGGGGAGGGAGCGATGCGCCGGGCCGCGACGGGGCCGTCGAACTGCTCGGTGTCGAGCAGATGCGGCAGCCACTTGGCCCACTCCCAGTCGCCGAGCCGGTCGCCGGGCACGGCCAGGGCCAGTGCCACGTCGTCGGGGGCGTGCAGCGCCGCGGTCTGGACCAGAAGGGCGCGTGCGACCCGCAGACAGTCCTCCCGGGGACCGATGACGCTGACGTTGCCGACCCGGTCGAGCGGGACCGTGAGCGGCAGATCGGTGCCGGTGCGGAAGCGGGCCATCAAGGCCGACGCCTCGTTGAGCATGAACCGGTCCGGCGGGGTGAGCACCGAGGAACCCTGTTGGGCGATCTTCAGATCGCGGACGGGCATCTCGCCGGTGCCGACGCGCACCCGCAGGAAGTCGCCGTCGGTACGGCGGCGCTCCCACAGGCGGGCCGGATCGCGGACCAGGTCGTACAGGGCGGTCGGCGGCGGATTGAGGACGTCGGCGCGCCGGCGCCGCTCGCGCTCCTCGGCGAAGAGCTCCTCGCGCAGGTCTTCCAGGTAGGCGAGGTACGCCTCCCGTTGGGTGCGCCGGGTCCGCTGGGCCTTGCCGCGCTGCGAGAGGACGAGCACGAGGGAGCCGACGACGGTGACGACCAGGATGATCGCGCCGAGCACGGCGAACTGGCTGTTGCGTACGACCGTCATCATGACCACGGACGACATGACGCCCGCGACGGGCAGCAGCGACATGGCGATGTTGCCCGACTTCCCCTCGGGAAGGTTGGGCGGGGCCTCGACGAGGCGTGCCTCGGAGGCGGCCGGCAGCTTGCAGGTCCTGGCCGGCCGGTGGATCAGTCGGGTGCTCATCGTCGTCCGTCCATCACGGTCGGGATCGGTGTCCGGGGTCAGTGGCGGGTCTGGGCGAGGTGGAAGACATCCGCGGCGATGCGGGCGGCCGCTTCCCTGGTCGGGCGGGCGAGCAACGCGGTGTCGACCGGGCCGCCGGACGCCAGGTGCCGGTCGTACGGCAGGACGTGGGCGCCGGCCCCGGTCGACGTCAGCTGCCGGACCGCCGCACCGAGGTCGATTCCCGGGCCGGGCGCCGTTTCGGTGAGGACGACGACGGTGCCGGTGATCAGGCGGTGGGGCAGCTCCCGCATCCATCGGAGTACCGCGTACGTACTGGTGACGCCTTCCGGTGTGGCGGGGGCGGTCAGCACGCGGCCGTGGGCGGCGGCGAGTGCGACGCGGCCGACCTCGGCGGGCAGCGTCTCGCAGTCGATGACCATCACGCCGAAGTGGCGGCGCAGCGCGACCACGGCCCGCTCGTACGCCCGGCTGTCCAGGCTCGCGCCGATCCGGCCCTGGCTGGCGGGCAGCAGCCAGGCGTTGCCGGGGAGCTGGACGAGGTACCCGGTGACGTCGGACAGCGACATGTCCGGTTGGACGATCTCCGCCAGGTCGCCGGTGGTCCAGCGCAGCGTTTCGGCGCCGAGGCGCAGCGGCAGCGAGCCGAGGGCCGGGTCGGCCTCCAGGAACAGGACCGGGTCGTGCCGGTAGTGCGCATACGTGGTGCCGAGCAGGGCGGCGACCGTGGTCTTGCCGGACCCGCCCCGGATGGAGGTGACAGCGATCTGCCGGCCCGTCGTCACGGGGCGCTGAAGCACTTCGGCGGTACGGGTCGTCTCGGCGACCTCGCGCGCGGCCGACGAGCAGAGCACGCGACGCAGGGCACGTGTGGCACGCGTAGCGAAGGGCTCGCCGTGCTGCGGCTTACGGCGCAGCAGGCCGGCCATCCGCTCGTCGACCACGGGGCGGGGGTCGGGGGCCGTGCGGGGGGCGGGATTCGGAGCGTGCCCGAGCGACGCCTGTTTCTTCGGCCCGCTGTGCTGGTCTTCGGTCCTTGGGGAAGTGCTGACGCTCCGTGCGGTGTCCGGCTCTTGAGCGCTCTGTACGGGGAGTTCCCGGCCCGTCGGAACACTGTGGCGGACCTGCCCACCGCGAGACTGCGCATCCTGCTGGGGATCGCCCCTCAAGTCGCGCAGTACATCGCTCTGCCAGTCACCCGCGTTCGGCATTCCCCACCTTCTCCCCCCAACGTGCTGCCCCGCCCTGGAGCGCCGGCGAAACAACTCAGAACTGGTTGAGCAACTGTCCGTACACACCGAACACACCGAAGGCGAGCGGGAAGAGCCCCACCATGCCCACGGACTCGACCAGATCCGCCATGCGCCGCAACCGCACCTGTACGTGCTCGGGCAACTGCACCGCCAGAACGAGCAGCGGCAGTACCGCGGCCACACACAGGACGGCGAGCGGCCCGGCACCGCCGGCATGCTGCATCCACATGATGACGAGGCGCACGATGAGGCACGACGCGGCCACGAAGAGCGCGACAACCTCGGCGACCAGCGGAAAGGCCCGCGCCTTCGACACCAGCACCACGATGACGAGCGCTGCGAGCACCACGGTCCACACGGGGGGCACGGGAGCCAGGGTGAGTAGCCAGCCGGCGGCGGCTGCCGAGCACGCGGTGACCGTCGTGGACAGGGCGAGGCCGCGGTGTGTCACCGCGAGCGCGGTCCGCACCTCATGGCGGCTGACGGAGGCGCCACCCGAGCGCCGGTCGTCCAGTGCGGTGAGCCCCGACGCCATCAGGGCGAGCCGCGGCAGCAGGCCGAGCAGCACCAGGGAGAGGACGGCCATGACGGCGCCGAGCCGGGCCGGATCGCCTTGCACGGCGGCGACCGCCTCCCATACGGCGGTGAGCGCGGCGGTGGTCACGGCACCGACGAGCCCGCCCTTGCCGAGCGGGGAGAAGTATCCGAGGAACACGAGCGTCAGGACCGACGTGCCGGCCACGGCGGCGAGCCGCGCCGTGCCCGGCCAGCCGTACGCGTCGGCTGCCGTCCACGCGGCGAGTACGCCGAGCCCGCCCCCGGTGACCAGGAGTGCGGTGGCCAGGCCCCGGTTCCCCCGCCCGACCCTGGCGACCAGCACACCGGCCGGCAGCAGCACGAGCGTGACGGCCGAAAGCACGCCGACCAAGGTGCCGAGCGCGACCACATGGCGGGCGAGCAGCGCCGCGGCCACCGCGAAGGCGACGGACGCCACGCCCGCACCGGCCCGGCGCGCGGCCGGTCGCCAGCGCCAGGCCCGCAGGTCGAGGTCGTCGGCCACCTGGTCGGTGACGTCGTGCACGACCGGAGCGGGTGGTGCGGCATGGGTCCTGACGAGCCGGAGCACGGCGCCGTCGGTGATCCCGGCCGAAGCCAGCGTGCTGTCGTGCGGTACGACGGCTCCGTCGGACGTGATCAACTGCCGGGACATCGGGCGCGCCGCGGGCCGGTCGTCCAGCAACTTCAGGATGTCCGGAATCAGCTGCCCGACCGGTGTGTCGGAGAGCAGGACGAGGTCGGCGCGGCGCCGTTCGCCGACCAACGTCACGCGGCTCAACTGCGCCTGGGAAGTCGTTGCTCTGCTCACCACTTACGGGAACCTATCATCGCGCCACTGACGGCATCTGGTATCGGGACGGGCTCCCGGGGGCCTGGCACATCAGTCCTTCCGGCCTCCATTCGGCCTCCACCCGGCCTCACTTCGGGGTTTCTTCCCTTTGCGACCGGGACCCCTTTGCGTCTTTCCCGGAAAACGGCAAAGGCTGGCCGAAAGAGGGTCGGTGGATTTCTAGGGATTCGCTGACTTGGTCGCCTTCGCCGGCGGCTCGTACTGCTGCACCTGGCGCTGCTGTTTCTCCTGTTCGGCCTTCTGCTGTGCCAAAGTGTGCTGGAGGAATGACCACGCGACGCACCCCGCACACAACACGGCCGTGATGACGATGCCCGCGAACAATTTCCCGAGCCGCTCGTCGGCCGTGCGCCGCACCCTTTGAGTGCCGAACAGCAGGGCATCGCGCATCCTGCGTCGGCGCACCGCCACCGATTCCAGCAGTTGGCTGTCGTAATCGCGCACCATGTCGCTATCCGCCGCCTCGGCCGTCGGTCGCGTCGGTCATGGTCGACGTGCTTCGGGACGTCGCCCTCCGCCTGGTCGAGGCCGTCGGCCGGGACTTCGGCTGCGCTGCCTGTGACATTCGAACCCCCTACTGCGCCTCTGCAACATAAAGCATGGACGGGGGCGCGGCGTACGCCAGGGAGTGGGCGGAGGCGGGAGCGGTGGACGTCCTCGTCGACGCGGAGAGCCAGCACTCAACTGGGGTCCGCCTCCGAGTGGACGGACATCCGCAACCGCCACGCGGGCTGCCGAAGAGCTGTGAGCCAAGCCCTACACGCCGGTCCGCGCCTCTGTGATCATGAGTGGATGGCCGCGGAAGGTGAGCACGCCCGGTTGTGGACCGCGGTCGGGAGTGGGCAGGTGGAGCTGCTGGCCGCGCGTTTCCGGCGGTTCGCCTTCGACCGGCACTGTCACGAACAGCTCTCCGTCGGAGTCATCGAGCAGGGCGCGGAGGGGCTGCGCACGTCCGGCGGCACGGTGGTGATCCCGGCCGGGCAGCTGGTCGTCCTCAACCCGGGGCAGGTGCACACCGGCTTCGCCGCGGAGGAGGCCGGCTGGCGGTACCGGATGTTCTACTTCGACACGGCGCTGGTCGCCGAACTGGCCCGGACGCATCTGGGCACCGAGGACGTCTGGTTCCCCGACACGGCCGTACGGGACGCCGGCCTGTTCGCCCGGCTGCGCCGCGTCCACCGGGAGCAGGAGCACGCCGGCGATCCGCTCGCCGCGGAGTCGCTGCTGCTCGACGGCCTGGCGGCGGTGCTGCGGCGGCACGCCCGTACCGGCCGGGTGGCCGCCGGGGAGCCGGGCGGTGGCCGCCACGGCCCGGACCTGGCGCGGCAGTTGCTGCACGACCGGTGGACCGAACCCGTCACCGTGGCGGAGCTGAGCGCTGCCGCGGGCATGCCGCGGGCCTCGCTCATCGCCGCTTTCCGCCACGCCTACGGGCTGCCGCCGCATGCCTACCTGCTGCGGCTGCGCGCCAACCGCGCGCGCCGCCTGCTGCTGGCGGGACAGCGGCCGGCGGACGTGGCGGCCGCCACGGGCTTCGCCGACCAGGCGCACCTGACCCGCGTCTGCAAGCGGTACTTCGGGGTCACACCGGGCGCCATCCGCCCCTGAAGCGGGCCTGCGCCCCCGGACTTTCGTTCAAGACGATCACCGGTCGCGCCGCGAAGCTGGGCCGCCGGTCCACGAGCGACGGAAGGCGACGGAACGATGGTGTGGGCGATAGCGGTGTCACCGCTCGTCATGGTGCTGGGAATGATCACGGGGCTGCGCCGGCCGGCGCACTGGGCGGCGGCCGCGGGTGCCGCGCTGGCACTGCTGCTGATCTGGTGGCTGCCGGACTTCTCGCTGCCCGGCGACGCACTGGCCGCGGGCGCCGGGGAAGCCGGACTGCTGGTGCTCAACGCCGCCGCGGTGATGCTGCCCGGTGTCTACCTCAGCCAGGTGCTCACCCGCCGGGAGGTGCACCGGTCGGTGCAGGAGTGGGTACGCGGACTGCCGCTGCCCGGCCCCGCGAAGATCGCGCTGGTGGTGGCGGGAATCGCCCCCACGGTCGAGGCGCTCACCGGATTCGGGGTGTCGCTTCTGGTCACCGTGCCGGTGCTGCTCGCCCTCGGGCCGCCCGCGACCGCGCTGCGCCAAGCCATGCTCGGCATGAACATCATGCCGTGGGGCACCCTCGGCCTCGCCACCGTCATCGGCGCCGCGCTCACGGCGACCGACCCGGCCGCCCTCGGCAGCGCCACCGCGGTCACCAGCGGCCTGGTCTTCCCGCTGGTGACCGTATGGGCGGCGCTGCTGGCCCGGCCACGGCGCCGGCTGCGCACCGCCGCAGTGGCGCTGGCCGCGGGCGCGGCGCTCTCGCTCGGGCTGCTGGCGCTGAACCGGGCGGGCGTGGTGCAGCCGGCGGGCGTCCTGGCGGGGCTGCTCACCACGGCGATCGGGCTGACGCTGTGCGCCGTACGCCGGGCTCGCGCCGACCGTGTCGCCGGCTCCCGCTCCGGGACCGGCCCCGGTCCGACCGGTCGTCTGCTCCCACCGCGCTCCGTCCTCCAGGCGTACGGCCTGGTCCTCGGCGGCATCGCGCTGGCGCGCCTGGCGGCGGCGGTGGGCGTGCCCCCTCTGGCGCTTCACGTGGGCACCACGAGTTTCGCGCTGCTGACCTCCCCCGGGCTTCCCCTGCTGGCCGCCGCCCTGCTGCTGGACCGCGGCCGGCCGCACCTCCCGGACGCCCGTGCCGCGCTGGCCCGGGCCGGCCGGCCGCTGCTCGCGCTGGCCGGATTCGTGGTGCTCGGCCGGCTGATGGTGGACAGCGGCATGATCGGGGCGCTGGGCGCGGCGGTCGCCGCGGCGCCGCCGCTGGTCACCGCCCTCGCCGCGCCCGCGCTCGGCATGCTCAGCGGCTTCATCACCGGCTCGAACGTCGGCGGCAACGCACTGATGATGCCCCTTCAGGAACGCCTCGCACCGGTCGGCGCCGGTCTCGACACCTGGTTCGCGGCTCTCCAGAACAGCGCGGCGGGGCATGCCGTCTTCACCTCGCTGCCGATGATCATGCTCATCCTCGCGGTGGCCGGCGACCGGGCGAAGACCGCGGGCCTCGCGGAACACGTTCTGCTGCGCTTCGGCCTGCGGGTGGCGGCCGGGGTGTACGCGGCCCTGGCGGTGACGGCGGTGACCCTGGTCGCGACCGCCTGATTCCGGCCGGAGCACGGATCGGCGTCGCCCCGCCGGCCGCCCTTGACGCAAAGATTTCGCGTTAAGGTGGGGTGGTGAGTGCCAGCAGGAGTGCAGGGGCCGGGCCGTCGGGCGCCAAGGGTGGCCGGAAGGCGGTTCGGCCTGGTGGGCGTAGTGCGCGGGTGCAGGAGTCGGTGCACCGGGCCGTGCGGGAGCTGATCGCCGAGCGTGGGCGGGACGGGCTGACGGTGCCGGTCATCGCGGCCCGGGCCGGGGTGACGCCGTCGACCGTGTACCGGCGGTGGGGCGACCTCCAGGAGCTGTTGTCCGACGTGGCGGTGGAGCGGCTGCGTCCGGAGAGCCCGCCGGAGGACCACGGTTCGCTGCGGGCCGATCTCGGTGCCTGGGCCGAGCAGTTCCTGGAGGAGATGGCGTCCGCGGCCGGCCGCGTGTACATCCGCGACGCCCTGGCCGGTGACCCGGACGGCAGCAACGCCGGGCAGTGCTCCGCCTATGCTGCCGAGCAGGTACGGACCGTCCTGGACCGGGCGCTCGCGCGCGGTGAGGCGGTACCGGAGCTGGAGGAGGTCATGGACCGCTTGGTGGCGCCGATGATGTACCGCATCCTGTTCCGGCCGGGGCCGGAGACCGGTCCGGGCGCGGCGGAGTACGCCCGGAGCCTGGTGGACCGGCAGCTGTCCGCCTGACGGCTACACCGGCGCCAGTTCCGGCACCGGCCGGTGGGCGCTCTCGTAGGCGTGCGCCAGCCGGAGCAGCGTCGCTTCGGCCAGTGGGCGGCCGATCAGCTGCATGCCGATCGGCAGTCCCCGGTCGTCGCGGCCGACGGGGACGGAGAGGGCGGGGAAGCCGGTGAGGTTGGCGGGTGCGGAGAGGCGTACGTACGCGTCGGAGACCGCCTCGGCCGAGCCGTCGGGCCAGGTGAACTCCGACTGCCCGGCGCGGGCGGCGGTGGCCGGGACGGCCGGGGCCGCGATCGCGTCGATGCCGCCGGAGCCGTCGGCGCGGCCCGCCTCGCCGGTCCCGTCGAAGAGTTCCAGCCACCGCTGGTGCATGAGCGTCCGGGTGCGCTGGGCGCGGATGTAGTCGGTCGCCGGAACGAATTCGCCCGCCTCCAGGAGGACGCGCACATCGTCGGCGTACAGGTCGGGGGCGGCCCGCAGCATGTCCTGGTGGTACGCGGTGGCCTCGGGGACCATCAGGCCCCACTGGGCGGCGTGCACGTACTCCGTCATCGGGACGTGCACCGGTACGGCGGTGGCGCCGAGCGCGGTGAGCGCCTCGACGGCGGCGCGGACCGCGTCCGCCACCTGGGGCTGCACCCGGTCGAAGTAGTAGTTGGCGGGGATGCCGATGCGCAGCCCGGCGACCGGTGTGCCGAGGGCGCGTGTGTAGTCCTCGCGGGGGTGGTCGAGGGACGCCGGGTCGCGCGGGTCGTGTCCGGCGAGGGCCTGGAGGACCAGGGCCGCGTCGGCCGCCGTGCGGGTGAGCGGGCCCACGTGGTCCAGCGACCAGGACAGCGACGTCACGCCGTGCCGGGGGACCAGGCCGTACGTCGGTTTCAGGCCGACGACGTGGTTGAGGGCGGCGGGGACGCGGATCGAGCCGCCGGTGTCCGTACCGAGGGCGAAGGTGGCCGTACCGGCGGCGACGGCGGCCGCGGAACCGCCGCTGGAGCCGCCGGGGACGTGCTCGGGCGACCAGGCGTTGCGGGTCTGCGGGGTGGTCAGTCCGTACGCGAACTCGTGGGTGTGGGTCTTGCCGATCAGCACCGCGCCGGCGGCGCGCAGCCGCTCCGTCACGGCGGCGTCCGCGTCCGCGACGTGGTCCGCCCGTACGCGGGAGCTGGCCGTCGTCGGTACGCCGGCGACGTCGATCAGGTCCTTCAGCGCCACGGGGACGCCGTGCAGCGGCCCCCGGTACCGTCCGGCGGCGATCTCCCGGCCGGCTTCGGCGGCGGACCGCAGCGCGGCCTCGCCGGCCACCGACACGTAGGCGCCGAGCTTGGGTTCGACGGCCTCGATCCGGTCGAGGACGGAGGCGGTGAGTTCGACGGGGGAGAGGGAGCCGTCCGCGATGAGGCGGGCGGCTTCGGTCAGCGGGAGCCGGTAGGGCTCGGGGGAGTCGTGGTTCATGAGGTCTTCCGGGAGAGGGAGTCGCTGGGGACGGCGGTGAAGGAGGGGGCGGGCGGTGTCTCGCCCAGCGGGACGCCGCGCAGCGAGCCGAGGACCGTGTCGATGGCGTGCACGGTGGCCGCGACATCGGCCAGCCGGCCGGACGGAAGCGGCAGACCGGCACGTCGTGCCAGGTGAGCGAGGTGTTCGGGCGGGAGTGGGGGGTGTGCGGGAGGGAGCACGGGGGCCTCCGTACGTAGGGGAGGGGCGGTGGCGGCACGCCTGCGGAAACGCGTTAAAGCGAAAGCTTTGCGTTTGGCGAGCGTAGAGGGCTAGGCTCACCAAACGCAAATAGTTAGCTTTTGCGGTGCGGGTCCCTCGGCCCTGTCGTGCCGCTCCCGCTCCGACCCCACCCTTCCGGAGGTCCCATGTCCCCCCACCCCGAGTCCGTCCGGACCGCATCCGCTTCCCCCCGCTCCGAATCCCGGTCCGACCACCCTCAACCCCCCTGGCGCATCGGCGACATCGTCGTGCACCGCATCGACGAGGTCGCGCTGCCGCCCGAGACCGGTGCCTGGCTGCTCCCGGACGCGACGCCCGGACTCGTCACCGAAGTGCCCTGGCTCGCGCCGTCGTTCGCGCACGCCGACGGCACCCTCCTGGCCACCGTGCAGACCTTCGCCCTGGAGATCGGCGGACTGCGCGTCCTGGTCGACACCGGCATCGGCAACGGCAAGACGCGCGCCAACCCCGCCTGGCACCAGCTCGACACGCCGTACCTCGACCGGCTGACCGCCGCCGGTTTCCCTCCGGACGGCATCGACTACGTGATCCTCACGCACCTGCACGCGGACCACGTCGGCTGGAACACCCGCCTCGCCCCGGACGGCAGCTGGCGGCCGACGTTCCCGCGTGCCCGGTACCTGACCGCGCGCGCCGAATACGCCTACTGGTCCGGCGTCGACATGGAGGAGAGCCGCCGTCAGATGTTCCGCGACTCGGTCGAGCCCGTACGGGAGCACGGCCAGTTGGACCTGATCGACGTCGCCGCGCCCGGCACCGAGATCGTCCCGGGGCTCACCCTCGTACCGGCGCCCGGCCATACACCTGGCCAGAGTGCGGTCGCCCTGCACAGCCAGGGCCGGTCGGCGCTCATCACCGGTGACTGCGTGCACCACCCCGTACAGCTGGCGCACCCCGGCCTGTGCAGCAGCGTGGACATCGACCCGGAGGAAGCCGTACGGACCCGCCGCCGCCTCCTCGATGAGGTGGCACGGACCGGAGCCCTGCTGCTCGGCAGCCACTTCTCCGCGCCGACCGGTGGCCTGGTGCGGCGGGACGGCGCGGAGGAGGGTGGATACCGTCTGGTTACTGACGGGGCGTGAGGGAATGATGGGCTGAATGACATATGACGGCATACAGCAAGACGACCCTCAGATCGACGGCTTAAGGGAGGGCGGACCGGACCCGGACGCCGTACCGGCCGCGGCCCCACAGGTCCCCCAGGGCCACGTGGCCGACGGCTTCGCGTCCGTACGCGCCGAGTTCGCGGCCTTCCTGGAGGAAGAACGCCCGGACTACTCGGGCCAGTTGGTGGTCTACGCGGGCCAGGAGAAGGTGGTCGACCTCTGGGCCGGGCCCGGCTTCGGCCCCGACAGCCTGCTCGGCGTCTACTCGTCCACCAAGGGCGCCGCCTACCTCACGGTCGCCCTGCTCGTACAAGAAGGCGTACTGGCCCTGGACACGGCGGTCAGCCACTACTGGCCGGAGTTCGGCGCCGAGGGCAAAACGGATGTCACCCTCGGGGACCTGCTCGCGCACCGGGCCGGTGTCCCCGGGGTGGACGGCGGGCTGTCGCCCGAAGAGCTGCTGGACGAGCCGTACATCGCCGAGCGGCTGGCCGCGCAGCGACCGTACTGGCGGCCGGGCAGCGCGTTCGGCTACCACGCGCTCGTCATCGGGGCGCTCGCCGGCGAAGTCGTACGGCGGGTCACCGGGCAGCCGTTGCAGGCGGTCTACGAGGAGCGCATCCGGGCCCCGTACGACATCGACTTCCACCTCGGCCTGCCGGAGGAGCACGAGCCCCGCGTCCAGGACATCCAGCCCATGCTGCCGACCCCGGAACAGCAGGCCGAGCTGGCCGCCGCGGAGACCGGCCCGGAGAGCCTGACCGGCATCGCCTTCAACCGCAACCATCCGCAGCCGACCGATCTGGAGTCGCTGCCCAACTCCCGGGCCGTACGCGCCGCCGGGCCCGCTTCGGTGGGCGGCGTCGCCTCCGCGCGCGGGCTGGCGAAGCTGTACGCGGCGGCCGTCAGCGGGGTGGACGGCAAGGGGCCGCTGCTCAAGCCGTCCGTGATGGCGGAGTTCGCGCAGATCCGGTCCCACGGCGAGGACCTGGTGGCCCGGTTCCCGCTGGCGTTCGGCGCCGGGTTCCACGCGGTGGGGGCCCTCTACCCGGCACTCGGGCAGGGCGCCTTCGGGCACGACGGGGCGGGCGGTTCGCAGGCGTTCGCCGACCCGCGCAGCGGGTTCACGTACGGGTACGCCCGTCGCCGCTACGCCTTCCCGGGCGGGCCGGCGCCGGAGAACGCGCGGCTGGCGGACGCCGTGCACCGGGCGGTGACGGCCCGCAGGCGCACCGGCATCCCGGCGGCGGCCGGACAGGAGGGCTCATGACGGCGCCCCGGCCCCGGTTCGCGGACTACCAGCACGAGATCTACCTGAAGGGCCTGGAAGGCGAGGCGCCGCCGTTCACCACCGACCTCGCCGCCCTGGAGGACGCCGCCCGCGAGCGGATGGAGCCGCAGCTGTACGGGTACGTGGCGGGCGCGGCCGGCACCGGCGCCACCGCACGGGCCAACCGCGCCGCGTTCGACACCCGTCGCATCGTCCCCCGGATGCTGCGCGACGCCACCGACCGCGATCTGCGCACCACCGTGCTGGGCAGCGAACTGGCCGCGCCGGTGCTGCTCGCCCCCGTCGGCGTGCAGACCATCGTCCACCCGGACGGCGAAAGGGCCACCGCCCGCGCCGCCGCCTCGACCGGTGTGCCGATGGTGCTGAGCACCGCCGCCTCGCACACCATCGAGGAGGTGGCCGAGGCCAACGGCGACGGGCAGCGATGGTTCCAGCTGTACCGGCCGCACGACGACGAGGTCACCGCGAGCCTCCTCCGGCGGGCCCGCGCGGCGGGCTACACCGCCCTGGTCGTCACGCTCGACACCTGGCAGCTGGCCTGGCGCCCGCGCGACCTGGACCAGGCGTACCTGCCGTTCATCCGCGGCAACGGCGTGGCCGTGCCGTTCTCCGACCCGGTCTTCCGCGCCCGCCTGGAGCGGTCGCCCGAGGACGATCCGCGGGCCGCCGTCCTGAAGTGGCTGCCGATGTTCAGCGGACGGGCGCACACCTGGGACCGGCTGGGCTTCCTGCGCGAGCACTGGGACGGCCCGATCGCCCTCAAGGGCATCGTGCACCCACAGGACGCGCGCCGGGCCGTCGAGGCGGGCATGGACGGCATCGTGGTCTCCAACCACGGCGGCCGCCAGGTGGACGGCGCGGTGGCGGCCCTGGACGCGCTGGCCGACGTGGTGGCCGAGGTCGGCGGCGAGACGGAGATCCTGTTCGACTCCGGGGTGCGCAGCGGCGCCGACGTGCTGAAAGCGCTGGCCCTGGGCGCGCGGGCGGTGCTGCTCGGCCGTCCGTACGTCTACGGCCTGGCCCTCGGCGGCGAGGCCGGGGTACGGCACGTCGTGCGCGGCCTGCTCGCTGACCTCGACCTGACGATGGGGCTGGCCGGGTGCGCGAGCCTCTCGGAGGTCGGACCGGAACTGCTGCACTGACGAGTGAGCGGCCACCGGGCGCCGTGGGGGACGGCCGCCGGGCACCGGAAAGGACGGACATGCAGGAACTGCGTACGGCCCGTACGGCCGACCACCCCGCCCTGGTGGCGGGCATCCGGCAGTGGTGGGGGGACACGCGGACACCGGAGCAGGCGCGGGAGCTGTCGCTGCTGCTGCCGCGGCTGTTCCTCCAGCACTTCGCGGCGACCAGCCTGGTGCTGGAGGACGGCACGGGAATCCGGGCCTTCCTGGTGGGCTTCGACTCGGCCGACCACCCGGAGCAGGCGTACATCCACTTCGTCGGCGTGGACCCGCGGCTGCGCAAGCAGGGCGTCGCCCGACGCCTCTACACCGCCTTCTTCGAGCGGGCCGCCGCCGCGGGCCGCCGGGAGGTACGGGCGGTCGTCTCGCCCGGGAACACCGGGTCGATCGCGTTCCACCGGGCGATGGGGTTCGAGCCGCTGGGGCCGGAGGACGGGGACGGCGCGTCGCACGGGGACGGGGGCGGTGACCGCCTGCCGGTCCACCGCGACTACGACGGCCCGGGTCAGGACCGGGTGTACTTCCGGCGGTGGCTGACGGTCCGGTAGTTCGCGGCTCCCCCCCCCCCCCCGCGCGCCGGGGCGCGCGCTCCCCGGAGTGCGCGCCCCGCATGGCGGCACTTCTGAATGCTTAAGGTCATATCGGGGCAAGGCTGTCGCAGTCGTTGCTGTCTGTGGTTGCCTGCCCGGGAGGCCCCTCGATGAACCAGAGACCGTTCCGCGCCGTGGCGGCCACCGGATGCGTACTGCTGCTCGCGGCCCTGGCACCCGTCTGCACCGGAACGGCGAACGCCAGTTCGATGGCGGGCCGGGTGACGGCGCCCCTGGCCGGTGCCGTGCGGATCCCCTGGCTCGACAGTCCGGTCGTCGTGGCGCACCGCGGTGCCTCCCAGGTGGCGCCGGAGAACACCCTCGCCGCGGTGGACGCGGCGGAGCGCCAGGGCTTCCGGTGGGTGGAGAACGACGTGCAGCAGACCCGCGACGGGAAGCTGGTGGTCATGCACGACGCCACGCTGGCCCGCACCACCGACGTCGAGCGGCTGTTCCCCCGGCGCTCGCCCTGGCGGGTACGCGACTTCACGGCCGCCGAGATCGCGCGGCTGGACGCCGGCAGCTGGTTCGGCAAGCGCTTCGCGCGCGAACGGGTGCCGACCCTCCAGGAGTTCCTGCGGCGCATGGAGGACCACGACCTGCGCCTGCTGCTGGAGATCAAGAACCCGCAGCTCTACCCCGGCATCGAGGCCCGGATCGTCCGGGAACTCGCGGGTGCGGGCTGGCTCGACCGGGGACACGTACGCCGCCGCCTGGTGGTGCAGAGCTTCAGCGCGAACAGCGTACGCACGGTGCACGGCCTCGTCCCCCAGGTGAAGACGGGCTTCCTGGGCAACCCGCCGGTGAACACCCTCCCCTCGTACACGCGTTACGTGGACCAGATCAACCCCCAGCTGTCCAAGGTGAACGCGCAGTACGTGGCCGCCGTCCACCGGCTGCGCGGTGTGCACGGCCACCGGATGGAGGTGTTCGCCTGGGACGTGCCGCTGCGGAACTATCCCCGGATCGCGTCCGCTTACGGTCTCGACGGGGTCATCGTCTGAGGCGGACGCCCCGGTTCGCGGGCGGGCCGGGCGCTGCCCCGGTCCGCCCGCCGTCGTCATGACAGGATGGCCGGTCGTGACGATTCGGGTGCTGATCGCGGACGATCAGGAAATGGTCCGCCGGGGGCTGCGGCGGATACTGGAGAACCAGCCGGACATCGAGGTCGTGGGCGAGGCGGCGGACGGCGTGGCGGCCCTGGAGGCCGCCCGCGCCCTGCGGCCCGACGTGGCCCTCGTGGATATCCGGATGCCCCGCATGGACGGCCTGGAGGTCACCCGCAGACTGGCCGGCACGGGCCCGGCGGAGCCCGGGGCCGAGCCGCTGCCCAAGGTCAGGGTCGTCGTCGTGACCACCTTCGATCTGGACGAGTACGTGTATCCCGCGCTGCGGCACGGCGCCTGCGGCTTCCTGCTGAAACGTTCGGGCCCGGCGCTGCTCGTCGAGGCCGTGCGCGCGGCGGTCGCCGGGGACAGCCTGATCAGCCCCTCGATCACGGTCCGGCTGCTCAAGCACGTCACCGGTTCCCGGCCCGCCGCGCCGCGCGCCCTGGAGGCGCTGACCGAGCGCGAGACCGAGATCGCGGGACAGGTGGCCGCCGGCCTGACCAACGCCGACATCGCCCGTGACCTGTTCATCTCGCCGGGCACGGTCAAGACCCACGTCGCCAGCATCCAGCGCAAGCTGGGCGTACGGAACCGGGTCGGCATCGCGGTGCACGCCTGGGAGATGGGGTACGCCGGACGGGAGCGTCCGCAGTGGTGACGGGTGCCGGGACGCGGGACGGCGGGGCGCCGGATGCCGGGGCGCCGGACGGCGACGCGGCGCGGAAACGGCGGCTGACGTGGTCCGCCGCCGCGGCGCTGTGCCTGCTCCTGCCACTGCCGTTCGTCCGGGCCGGGTTGCTGTTCGACGCGTGCCTCGCGGCGCTGCCCGCCGTCGTGGCCGCGTTCGCCGCGCCGATGCGCCGGCCCTGGGGCCGGATCACCCCGGCCACCGCCGTGCTCGCCGCCGCCGTCCTGTCCCTGGCCGTGGACATCGGCTACCGGGGGCCGAAGGACTACGCGGCCCTGTGGGAGTTCGCCGAGGCCCCGGCGCTGCTCGTACTGGCCGTACGGCAGATCCGCCGGGCACCGGCCCGGCAGGCCGCCGTGGGCGGGGCCCTGGCGGTGGCCGCGTTCGCCCTGCTGCCGCTGCGGTTCCTGTACGCCGATCCGCCCGCCAAGGGCTCGGCCGTCGTCCTGCTCGGCGTGCTGGCGCTCTGCTTCGCCCTGCCCCCGGCCGGCGTCGCCCTGTACCTGCGGGTCCAGGAGGACCGCCGGCGCCGCGCGGTGGCCCGGGCCCGCCGCGCCCAGCGCCTCGAAGTCGCCGGTGACCTGCACGACTTCGTGGCGCACGAGGTGACCGGCATCGTGCTGGAAGTACAGGCCGCGCGCGTCGCCGCGTACGACCGGGAACAGACGGCGGAGCTGCTGGCGCGGCTGGAGGACGCGGGCCTGCGCGCCCTGGAGTCGATGGACCGTACGGTGCGGACGCTGCGCGACCCGGAGGGCCATGCGACGGCCGGTGCCGGGCGGACCGCGGACGCGCACCGGCACCACCGGCAGCCGCCCGCGGCCGACGAGGGCGAGCTGCCGCCGACCCGCCCGCACGGGCTGGCGGACCTGTCCGAGATGGTCGAACGGTTCGCCGCGACCGGGGGCGGACATATGCGCCGGAACGGTCGCGGTGGTGACGGGTCCGGCGACGGGTCGGGTGGCTCGGGAGGCGCCGGTGGCACGGGAGGCACCGGTGGTTCGGAAGGCGGCGTACAGGTCCTGCTCGACCTGGATGACGGCCTGACCGGCACCCTGTCGCGCGCCACCGAGGACGCCGTGCACCGGGTCGTGCTGGAAGCGCTGACCAACATCCGGCGGCACGCGGCCGGCGCGGGCCTGGTGACCGTGGCGGTCGCCCGCGTCCCGGCCGGTGGCGGCCCGGGGAACGGTCCCGGAGTGGCGGTGACGGTCACCGACGACGGCGGCGGCCGTCCGGGGGGACCGCTGGGCCTGCCCCGGCACAGCGGCGGCACCGGCCTGGCCGCCCTCACCGGGCGCGTCGAGGCCCTCGGCGGCACGCTGACCTGCGGCCGGCACGCATCGGGCTGGCGGGTCCACGCCGTACTCCCGGCGGCCTGAGCCGGGCGCCGGGCGGTCCGTACGCCTGGTGGCCGGGACCCGGTGCGGGCGGTCCGTACGCCTGGTCACCGGGACCGGCACCGGCGGTCCGAACCGGTCGTCCCCGCTCCGGCACCCGGCGGCTCCGCAATATCTGCCGAACGGCAGATGTGGGCCGGGCCGTTGCCGCCCATCCTCGAAAGTGCATCCAGCCCCGCACTTCGGAGGAATGATTCCGGTGGTCCCACGCAGCCCCCGTACGACCGGCCCGCGCATCGCGGCGGTCTGTGCCGTCGTCCCGCTGGCCGCCCTCGGCATGACCGGCTGCTCCGTGGACGCCAAGAGCGCCGAGCCCGCGGTGAAGACCTTCCCCTTCACCGGCCGGACGCTGAACGTGAAGACCCACGAGATACCGGCGGACCTGGTCGCCACCGACCGCAAGGACATCCGGGTCACCCGCTGGTTCGACGCGAAGAGCGGCACCCAGCGGCTGCGGTGGGAGCTGAAGGGGGACACGCTCGATCTGGAGGCCGGGTGCACCGGCCTGGCCATCTGCGACGCCCGCTTCAAGGTGGAGGTGCCGCGCGACGTGGCCGTCCTGCGCGACGGCGCCAAGACGGACCTGCGGGGACCGGAACGGGACCGCGACCGTGAACAGTCCCAGGACCGGGCTGGAGAGCAAGGCCGGCCCGGAGGCCAGGACCAGTCCGGAGCCCAGGACCGGCCCGCAGACCAGAACCAGCCCCGACCGCACGGCAAGGACCACACCCCGGCATGACCACCCTCGAACTCCTCGGCGTCAGCAAGGTCTACCGGGGCGGCAAGCGGGCCGTGGACGGTCTGACGCTCCGCATGGGCCCCGGGCTGCTGGGCCTGCTGGGTCCCAACGGCGCGGGCAAGTCCTCCCTGATGCGCATCGCCGCCACCCTCACCCGCCCCACCGCCGGGCAGCTCCGCTACGACGGCGAGGACGCGGTCCGGCGCCCCGGACCCCTGCGTGCCGCGCTGGGCTACCTCCCGCAGGACTTCGGCGTCTACCCGAACCTGACGGCCCGTGAGTTCCTGGCCTATCTGGCCGCCGCCAAGGGCGTGCCCGCCGGTCCGGCCCGAACCCGCATCGGCGAGCTGCTGGAACGGCTCAACCTGACCGAGGCGGCGCGCCGCCCCCTGGGCACGTACTCGGGCGGCATGCTGCGCCGGGTCGGCATCGCGCAGGCGCTGCTCGCCGACCCGAAGGTGATCGTCGTGGACGAGCCGACCGCGGGCCTGGACCCCGAGGAGCGGGCCCGGCTGCGCAACCTGCTCGCCGAACTGGCCATGGAGCGCATCGTGCTGCTCTCCACCCACATCGTCTCCGACATCGAGTCGGTGGCCGGGGACATCGCCGTCGTCGCGGGCGGCCGGCTGCTGCGCCGGGGCACACCGGAGGAACTGCTCGCCGAGGTGACCGGGCAGGTGTGGGAGGTGCTGGTCGCTCCCCAGGACGTGCCGGGGGTGCAGGCGCGCCACGTCGTCAGCCGGATGGTCCGGACACCCGAAGGGGTACGGGTACGGCTGCTGTCGCCGGTCCGGCCGTACGAGGGCGCGGTGCGGCAGACGCCCGGCCTGGAGGACGCGTACCTGGCGACGGTCGGCGCGGGAGGCACCCGATGAGCACCGCGGGCCTCGCGCTGGGCGACTTCCGCGACCGGGTGCGCCGGCCCGCGTACGCCGTCACGCTGCTGGCCGCCGTCGGCCTGGGCTACCTCGCCGTACCGCAGCCCGCCGCGCACTGGGTCATCCTCCAGATAGGCGACTTCCGGGGCACGTACAACAGCGCGTACGTCGGTGTCGCGACCGCCCTCGCCGCGGCGCTCTGGCTGCCGCTGGCCGGCTTCTACGTCGTCCGCAACGCGCTGGCCAGGGACGAGCGTTCGGGGGTGGGCCGGCTGCTCGCGGCGACCCCGCTGCGCACCACCGGCTACTTCGCGGCCAAGCTGCTGAGCAACGTGCTGGTGCTGGTCTCGATGCTCGGCGTGCTGGCGGTCACCGCGGTGGTCATGCAGCTGGCGCGCGGCGAGTCCCACCGTGTCGATCCGGTGGCGCTGCTGAAGCCGTTCGTGCTGGTCGCGCTGCCGCTGATGGTCGTCACCGGGGCCGCGGCGCTGCTGTTCGAGTCGGTGCCGGTGCTGCGCGGCGGTGTGGGCAACGTCGTGTGGTTCTTCGTCTGGATGGCGCTGGTGCTGGGCGGCCAGCGGCCGGACGCGCCGCTGGGCGGCATCGGCGTGCACGGTGCCGTCGCCTCGATGGCGCGCGACCTGGCCGCGCAACACACCTCGGTGACCGGCGAGTTCAGCCTCGGGTTCACCTACCTGGAGCAGCCGCTGCGCACGTTCGTGTGGCATGGCTTCACCCCGGACCCGGACTTCGTTCTGGGCCGCGTGGCCCTCGTCCTCGCCGCGATGGTGCTGGCCCTCCTGCCCGCCCTCTGGTTCGGCCGTTTCGATCCGGCGCGCGGGGGAGCGCGCGGCTCGACGGCCGGCCGGACGGCGCAGGCGGCGGTCCCGGGAGACATCCCGGGGACGCTCCCGGCCCCCAGCCGATCCACGGCACCTGCCCCCACCACCCACCGGCCCCTCCAGCCCCTGAACCTCGCCACCACAGCGCGCCCTGGAACCGGCTACCACCGGCTCCTCGTGGGAGAACTGCGCATCCTTCTGCAAGGCGTCGCCTGGTGGTGGTGGACCGGCGCCGCCCTCATCTCCCTCGTGGGGCTGTGCGTGCCCACCGCCGGTGCGGCCCGAGTGGTTCTCCCGCTGGCCTGGATATGGCCCGTACTGATCTGGTCCCGGCTCGGTAGCCAGCGCCACGAACACGGCGTGCAGGCCCTGCTCGGCAGCTACCCGGCGGCCCGCCGCCGCGCGCTGGCCGAATGGTCCGCGGGCTTCGTCCTCACCGCGGCAGCCGGCTGCGTACCGCTGCTGCGACTGGCGATGGCGGGGGACTGGCACGGCATAGCGTCCTGGACGGGCGGTGCGCTCTTCATTCCTTCGCTCGCCCTGGCGCTGGGCTCGCTCTCCCATACCCACCGGCTCTTCCAGGCTCTGTACCTGCCGCTCTGGTACAGCGTCTTCAACGGACTGCCGCTGCTCGACTACATGGGCGCAACCCGCCCCGAAGGGCAGCCGGCCGCGCTCTCCCCCCTGATCATCACCGCGTTCGCCGCCCTGCTGCTGGCCGGAGTGGTGACAGCGACGGGCCCGTTGCGGCGCCGGGCCCCGGCGGTCTCGTAGGGTCGCAGGGGCGGCATGCTGCCGACCGTACGGGAGCAGCCGCCCCCAGGGCACCGAAGGAGCAGGAACCGACCATGAGCGACACCGTCTGGGGCGGGGCCCAGCTGGACCTCGACGCGTACCTCGCACGCGTCGGGTACGCGGGCGAGCGCACGCCGACCGAGGCCACCCTGCGGGACCTGCACGCCCGGCACGCGGCCACCTTCGGCTTCGAGAACCTGGAGATCGTCCTGGGCCGGCCGGTCCTGCTGGACCTGAAGTCCCTCCAGGAGAAGATGGTCGGCCGCCGCCGCGGCGGCTACTGCTACGAGCAGAACCTGCTGTTCGCCGCCGCGCTGGACCGGCTCGGCTTCGAGGTCACCGGGCTGGGCGCCCGCATCCGGATGGGCGAGACCAAGATCCGCCCGGTCACCCACGCGCTGCTCAAGGTGCGGCTGGACGGCGCGGACTGGATCACCGACGTCGGCTTCGGCGGCGAGGCGCTGCTGGCGCCGGTTCCGCTGCGCGAGGGCATCGAGGTGCAGCAGGGCGGCTGGACGTTCGGCCTGGTGCGGGAAGGCGCGGACGGCACCTGGGTGCTGCGGTCGCGGCACGAGGACGGCTGGTTCGACCTGTACGCCTTCGGCCCGGAAGCGCGGTACCCGGCCGACTACGCCGTCTTCAACTACTACATCTCCACCCACCCGCGCTCGCCGTTCACCGGCCGCATGGTGGTCCAGCAGCCCGGCCCCGACCTGCGGCGCACCCTGATCGGTACGGAGCTGACGCTGACCCGCCCCGACTGGTCCCGGGTGGTGCGCCACGTCCCGGCCGAGGAACTGCCGGCCGTACTGGAGACGGACTTCGGACTCGTCCTGGACGAGCGGGACGCGGCCGAGCTGGTGGCACTGCACCGGGAGGAGCCGGTGGCGTGAGGCCGGGCGGGGACGTGGAGCCGTCCACCGAGGCGGGACCGGTCGGCCCCGGCCTCACCGGACGACCGCGAACCCCTCGATCTCCACCAGCGCCGCCTCGTCCCACAGCCGGGTCGCGCCGATGACCGCCATCGCCGGGTAGTCGCCGCCGACCAGCCGCTTCCACACCTGCCCGATGGCCGCCGCGTTGCCGCGGTAGTCGGCCACGTCCACGGCGAAGACGGTCAGCTTGGCCAGGTCCCCGGGACCGGCGCCGGCGGCCTCGGCAGCGGTCAGCAGGTTGGACAGCGCGCGTTCGAACTGCTCGACGATGCCGTCACCGACGATGCGGCCCGCGCCGTCCAGCGCGGTCTGCCCGGCCAGGAACACGATCGTCCCGGGCGCGGCCCGCACGGCGTGGCTGAAACCGGTCGGCGGCGACAGCCCGGGCGGATTCACCCGCTCGAAGCCGCCCGCTGCATCCGCCGCTTCCGCTGCATCCGCTACGTCCGCTGTTTCCGCCTCGCCCGTTGCTTCCGCCGCTTCCGCCTCGCTCTTCGCTTCCGCTGCTTCCGCTTCCCGTGCCGGTCGTCCGCTCATGTACGTGGTGTCCCCTCCGTCATGGCCGCCATGGACATCTTGGCCGTCACCGCCGTCACCGCCGTCGTGGCCGTCACGGCCGGTGTGCTCCCTCCGTGGCCAACTCGTAGCGCACACCCAGCGATTGCAACGCGTCCCGCTCTTCCTGCGGAAGCCTTTCGTCGGAGATGACGAGGTCGAAATCGGCCAGCGGCGCCAGCTCGTACAGCGCCTGCCGGCCGAACTTGGAGTGGTCCACCAGCAGCACCTTGCGCCGGGCCGCCGCCATCAACGCCCGCTTGACCAGGACGTTCTCCTGCGCCTGGTGGTAGCAGTGGCCGTTGTCGACGGCGGAGGTGGACAGGAAGGCGACATCGGCGCGGAAGCTGCGCGCGATGTCGGCCGTGGACATGCCGAGGAAGGCGTTGAAGGCGGCGTGGTACTCGCCGCCCAGCGCGATCACCCGGATGTCCGGCTCCTCGGCCAGCTCGTTGATCACCTGGAGCGAGTTGGTGATGACCGTGTACGCGCCGCGCGAGGCGAGCGAGCGGGCCAGCGGCAGCGCCGTACTGGAATCGTCGATGATCACGGCCTGGCCGGGCTCGGCGATGGCCAGCGCCGCCGCGCAGATCGCCTCCTTCGCCGCCACCTGCTCGTTGCCGCGCCAGCGCGCGTTGGACTCGAACAGGGCGTTGGGCGCGGCGGTCGCCCCGCCGCGCACCTTGCGCAGCCAGCCCTGGTGCTCCAGCGAGTCCAGATCGCGGTGGACCGTCATCTGGCTGACGCCCAGTTCCTGGACCAGGTCCTCGATGCTGACCTGCCCCTCGGCCAGCACCCGGTCCGCGATCCGCTTGCGCCGGTCCTTGGGGCTCAGCTTGCCCTCGGGGGCCGCCGCCGGGGCCTGGGCGGCCTTGGCGGACCGGTCCGCTCCCGTGGCCGGTGCCGAGGCGTCTGGAGTTGCTCCGGTGTCGGCCAACGCTGTTCCCTTTCCGTACGTGCTCGGCTGTCCGCCGAGTCTATGGCGTGGTCACGCCGGGGTCGCCGTCTCGCACAGGGCCCGGCCGTCGAGCGTTCCGGCAGCCGCGTACGGGCGGAAGCGGATGAACGCCGCCTCGTGGTGGAACGGCTGCGCCCGGTGCGCCGTAGATCGTGTCCCGGTGCTCGGAAGGCCGGGCACCGGGAACTGCAACGCCGCCAGCGGGCCACCGACGTCGCGCTGCTGCGCGAGTACGTCCCCGGTCTGCCGGAAGCGGAACTGGAACCGCTGGGCGAGGCGATCCGCAGCTCCCTCTACGGGCTCGCGCTGTGGTGGCTGGACCGTCCCGAGCAGCCGCGAGAGGTGCTGGTGAGGGCGATGGTGCGGATCACGCGGGGGCTGGCCGCCACGGCCGGTGACTGACGGGTGCGGATCACGCGGGGGCCGGCCGTCACGGCCGGTGCCGGAGGGCGGCCCGCAGCCGTCCCGTCCAGACGGCCGTCGTCTCCCGTGCGAGCCGGGTGTCCGGCGCGTACATCTCGAAGCCGTGCCAGGCCCCCGGTACGTAATGCAGCGTGACCTCCACATCGGCGTCCAGCAGCCGGCGGGCGTAGGCGAGCCCGGTGTCGCGCAGCGGGTCGAGGCCGCAGACGACGACGCACGCCGGCGGCAGTCCGCGCAGGTCGGCGGCGCGGGCCGCGGCTGCGTACGGATGGGCACCGGCGCCCTGGGGCGTGTAGTGCCGCCAGCCCCGCTGCACGAACGCGCCGTCCGGCAGCCGCGGGTCGCCGTCCGCGGGCGTCGGGCCCGTACCGGCCGAATCGTCCAGGTCGGGCACGACCAGCGCCTGGTGGACGAGGGCCGGGCCGCCGCGGTCGCGGGCCATCAGCGCCACGGCGGCGGCCAGGCCGCCCCCGGCGGACTGCCCGCTGACCGCGAGGCGCGCCGGATCGATGCCGAGCGCCGCGGCCTCTCGGGCCGTCCACTCCAGGGCGAGGTAACAGTCCTCGACCGCAGCCGGACACGGGTGCTCCGGGGCGAGGCGGTACTCCACGGACACCACCGCGGCGCCCACCTCACGGACCAGCCCGATCGCCGTACGGTCCTCACCCGGCGGCGCCTGCCCGAACGTGTAGCCGCCGCCGTGGAACTGGAGCACCCCCGGCAACGGCCCCGGCACGTCCGCCGGCCGGTAGATCTCCACCGCCGGCCCCGGCCCGCCCGGCCGCGGTACCGCGAACCGCTCGCTCACCACCCCGTCGCGGTCCGCCGGGAACTGGCGGGCCAGCGTGTGCAGACCGGCGCGGGTGCCCGCGATGTCGGCATACGGATCGAGCATCGGCGGCAACCGCTCCAGCACGGGCACCAGCTCAGGATGTACCTCCACAGCAGGCGCTCACCTCCCCCACTCGCTCACACCACTCACTCCCACCACTCGGACCGGCGGACGCGGCATCCGGTCACCCGCCCGCCTTCTCCGCCTGCCCCGTCACCGTGCCCACCGCCCCCTCACTTCGCATCGGCATAGCACTCCACCACCGCCGTACTGAACGGGAACCGCACCGGCGTCTCGCCGAACGCGGTCCGCCCCGCCAGCTCGGCGGCCTCCGCGATGGCCCCGGCGACCGTCCCGGCCTCCTCCTCGGGGGCGTGCACGATCACCTCGTCGTGCTGGAAGAAGACCAGCTCCGCCCGGAGCGGAGCCAGCGAACGGCGCAGCGCGGCCAGCATCAGCAGCGCCCAGTCGGCGGCGCTGCCCTGCACCACGAAGTTGCGGGTGAACCGGCCGCGGGCCCGGGCTCCCGCCGTGCTCCCGTACGCCGGTGCCTCCTCCTGCGGCAGCCCCGCCTCGTCGGGCGGCGTGACGGAGGCGGGCGGGCACGTACGCCCCAGCCACGTCCGTACGAGGCGGCCCTCCTCGCCCGCACGCGCGGCCACGTCCACGTACTCCACCGCGGCCGGGTAGCGCCGGCGCAGGTCCGCCATGTGTTTGAGCGCGTCCCCGGACGTCTGGCCGTAGATCGCCCCCAGCAGCGCCAGCTTGGCCTGCGCGCGGTCGCCCCCGAACGCCCGCGCCGCGAGGTCCGCGTACAGGTCGCGCCCGCTGCCCGCCACCTCCATCAGCCCGCGGTCCCGCGAGACCGCCGCGAGCACCCGCGGCTCCATCTGCTCGGCGTCGGCGACCACCAGGCGCCAGCCCGGATCGGCCACCACGGCCCTGCGGATCACCTTCGGGATCTGCAACGCGCCACCGCCGTTGGTGGTCCAGCGCCCCGAGACCGTGCCCCCGGGCAGGTACTCCGGCCGGAACCGGCCCTCGTGCACCCACTGCTGCAACCACGCCCAGCCGTGCGCCGTGTGCAGGCGGTACAGCCGCTTGTACTCCAGCAACGGCGCGACCGCCGGATGCCGTACCTCCCGCAACTCCCACTTACGGGTCGAACGCAGCGTGATGCCCGCGCCGGCGAACGCCTTGATGATCTCGGCGGGCAGATCCGGCCGCACCCGCACGCCCTCCCCGAACGCCCGCGACACCTCCTCCGCCAGCTCCGCCATCCGCCGCGGCTCCAGCCCGCCGGGGTACCGCTCGCCGAGCAGCTCGTCCAGCAACTCCCGGTGCACGTCCGCCCGCCACGGCAGCCCGGCCCGCGTCATCTCCGCGGCGACCAGCATTCCGGCCGACTCCGCGGCGATCAGCAGCCGCATCCGGCCCGGGTGCTCGGCCCGCTCCGTACGCTCCAGCTGCCCCGCGTACACCTCCAGCAGCGCCGTGAACTCGTCCACACCGGGCGGCAGCGGCACCGGACCCGGCTCGAACAGCGACGGCTGCGTCTCCGCGCCGCGCACCGGCGGGTCGTCGGGCACCGGCAGCCCATGCCGCCGCGCCCACGCCGCGGCCAGCGACCGCGGCTGGCCGGACTGCCCCTCCTCGTGCCCGATCAGCAGCGCCTCGGCCGCCTCCACGTCGTAGCACCGCTCGACGCGCACCCCCGCCGCGAGCAGCTTCCGGTACGTCTCCGAGGTCGACCGCCACACCCACCGCTCCGCCTGCGGACACGCCCGCACCGCCTCGGCCACGCTCCCCGCCCGAACCGGCGCCCCCACCAGACGCCCCCCGGCATCGACAGCACCAGCCATCACCCCACCACCCCCGAACCCCCCAACCACCCACCGCATACCCCCACCTTCCCACCCACCACTGACAACGACCCGGCGCGCACTGCGGCCGACACACCCGCAGCACCTTCCGACCACCCACGGCGTCAACCCCGCGTTGGCCGGTTCCGTCCCCTACCCGCCCCGTCCGGGCGGGGGGAGAATGCGCCCGCCGAGCCACCTCCAGGCCCCGGCCCCCGCCCGTCACATCCCGTATCGCAACCCCGCCCGCGGCAGACAAGGGAGTCGCCCGTATGGCCATCGCGCACCGTGTCATCGGTTCAGGACCGCACCCGGTGATCGTTCTTCACGACTGGTTCGGCACCTCGGCCAACTGGGGCTCCGTCCTGGACTTCCTCGACCGGGAGACCTTCACGTACGCCTTCCTGGACTGCCGGGGCTACGGCGACCGCAAGTACGTCCCGGGCCGCTACGACCTGCCGGAGGTCGCCGGTGACGCGCTGGCCCTCGCCGACCAGCTCGGGTGGGAACGGTTCTCCCTGGTGGGGCACTCGATGGGTGCCAAGGCCGCGCAGCAGGTGCTGGTCGGGGCGCCCCATCGGGTGAATCGTCTCCTCGGCCTCGCGCCGGTGCCCGCCGCCACGTACCTGATGGACGACGCGACGCGCGAGCTCTTCTACGGGGCCCCGACGGACCCGGACAAGCGCCGCACGATCATCGATCTGGTCACCGGGCACCGCGTCGGCCGCGTCTGGCTGGACCGCATGGTCCGGCACTCCCTGGACATCTCCCGCGCCGAGGCGCACGCCGCCTATCTCGCCAGCTGGCAGCAGCTCGACATCTCGGAGGAGGTCGCCGAGGCGGCCAAGCGGCACCCGGTGCCGGTACGGGTGGTCGTCGGCGCGTACGACCTGGCGGTCACCGCCGACCTCATGCGGGAGACCTGGCAGCGCTGGTTCCCGCAGGTGGAGATCGTCACGATCGAGGGATCGGGCCACTACCCGATGCACGAGACCCCAGTGGCGCTGGCCACCGTCATGGAGGAGTTCCTGCGCGGCTGAGGCGCCGGGAGCACCGCCCCCTCGCCGCGAACGCGCCCACCCCGGCAACCTCTGTCAGCATGGCTACGAACCGCCTGTAACGCCGCAAAACGCAAGGAAGCGGACTCGCCGTCGCTCCGGTGCGCGGCGCGGCGCTACGGCGGGCCTGGCGGCCGACGGAGGAAGGTGCGGGCATGCGGGTGGCGCTGGCCCAGACGGACTGCGAGCTGGGCGAGGTCGACGCGAACATCGCCACCGCGCGCGAGGAGGTCGAGAAGTCGGCGGAACAGGGCGCCGACCTCGTCGTCTTCCCCGAGCTGAGCCTGCACGGATACCACCTCGGCGCGCTGCCGCGGGACACCTCGGTCGAGGCGCAGGACCCGCGGCTGTGCGACCTGAGCACGCTCGGCCCGGACGTGCTCGTGGGGTTCCACGAGCACACGGTGCTGCGCGCGTACAACACCGCCGCCCACTACACGGACGGCGCACTGCTGCACGCCCACCGCAAGCTGTACCTCCCCAACTACCTCTCCTGGGAGGAGCGCAAGCACGTCAGCCCCGGCCAGTCGCTGCGCGCGTACAGCCTGACGAAGTCGCCCAGCGGCGGCCGGGGCGCGACCCTGGTCTGCAACGACGCCTGGCAGCCGGTGCTGCCCTGGCTGGCCGTGCAGGACGGTGCCGAGGTGCTGTTCGTCCCCACCAACAGCGCGGCAAGCCTCGACCCGGAGGCCATGGACACCGGCTCGTACTGGGACACCCTGCTCTCCTACACGGCGCGGATGCTCCAGTGCTGGATCGTCTTCGTCAACCGGGTCGGCAACGAGCACGGTGCCACCTTCTGGGGCGGCTCGCGCGTGGTGGACCCGCGCGGCACGGTGGTGGCGCAGGCGCCGAAGTGGGAGCCCGCGCTGGTCACGGTGGACATCGACCCCTCCGAGGCCCGCCGCCAGCGCCGCGCCGTCCCGCTGGTCGCCGAGGCCCGCCTGGGGCTGATCGACCGGGAGGTGCGCCGCCTGATCGAGGAGGGCGGCGACAGCTGACGGACACAGGCACCACCCCCACGCACGTTCGGGTGAAGAGTCACCCGAACGCCTGCTTGTGCTCGCCTAAAGTGGCAGTGTCGCTCCGCACGAAGGAGGTCCCGTGGCATTGGCAGCCCCAGAGCGCAGTCCGCATGCACCCGGTGACGAAGCCGCGGCCGCATCGGCCGAGGAAGCCTTCGAAGCGTTGAACGCGGCAGCCCCCGAGGGATGGCGCGTGGAGCTGATCGAAGGGGAAATCCACGTGGTACCACCCGCCAACGGCGAGCACGAGGAGATCGTGGCGGAAGTCGCGGACCAGGTGGCCGGCCGCCGCAAAGACGCGAAACTCCGCACCCGCACCGGGCTCGGCCTGAAGGTGCCCGGGGCCTCCGTCACCGGAATGGTCGTCCCCGATCTGGTGATCGCCCCCAAGGGCAGCTTCAGCGACACGCTGGAGTACCACGACCCGTCGCCGGTGTTGCTGGTCGGCGAGGTGACCTCGCAGTCCACCGCCCAGAACGACCGCGGTCCCAAGATGCGCGGCTACGCCCGCGCCGGCATCCCCTTCTACCTCCTGGTGGACAGGGAGGCGGACCGGGTGAGCCTCTACTCCGAACCCGTGGGGGACAAGTACACCCGTGAGGTGGCGGTCGTCCTCTCCAAGACGATCGCCCTTCCCGCGCCGTTCGACTTCGAGATCGACACCGGGGAGTTCTGAGCCGCGCCGCGCCACGGGCCCGCTCCGGAGCGGGCCCGTGGCGCGTGTCCGCACTACCAGCTCGACTTCCGCACCCCCGGCAGGAACCCCGCGTGCGCCTGTTCGCGCAGGCGGACGCGGGAGAGGCCGAAGGCGCGGAAGTAGCCGCGCGGGCGGCCGTCGACGCTGTCGCGGTTGCGTACGCGCGTGGCGCTCGCGTCGCGCGGCTGGCGGGACAGTTCGCGCCGGGCAGCCAGCCGTTCCTCCTCGGGGGTCTGCGGGCTGCGGATGACGGCCTTCAGCAGGGCCCGCCGGGCGGCGTAGCGGGCCACCGTCGCGCGCCGCTTCTCGTTCTTCGCGATCTTGCTCTGCTTCGCCATCAGACCTTTTCCCCTCGTGCGCGGATGCGGGCGACGGCCGCCTCGATCCCGATCGTGTCGACCGTCTTGATGCCCTTGGCGCTCAGCGTCAGCCGGACGTGCCGGCCCTCGCTCGGCAGCCAGTAGCGCTTGCGCTGGATGTTGGGGTCGAAACGCCGGGACGTACGGCGGTGGGAGTGCGAGACGGACTTGCCGAAGCCGGGCCGGCGGCCGGTGAGCTGGCAGTGGGCGGACAAGGTCAGGACCTCCTAATGAAAATGGAAACCATTTCTGTATAGTAGCCCCCATGGCCCGCAACGAACTACGACCCGTGATCAAGCTCCGGTCCACCGCCGGGACCGGCTACACGTACGTGACCCGCAAGAACCGCCGGAACAACCCCGACCGGCTGGTGCTGAAGAAGTACGACCCGGTCGCCCGCCGTCACGTCGACTTCCGAGAGGAGCGCTGAGCAGCGCCATGAAGCCTGGCATCCACCCCGCGTACGGGCCCGTCGTCTTCCGGGACCGGGCCGCCGACTTCGCCTTCCTGACCCGGTCGACGGCGACCAGCGACAAGACGATCGAGTGGGAGGACGGCAACACGTACCCGGTCATCGACGTCGAGATCTCGTCCGCCAGCCACCCCTTCTACACAGGGACGGCACGCGTCCTGGACACCGCGGGGCGCGTCGAGCGGTTCGAGCGCCGTTACGGCAAGCGCGGGGCCCGCTGATGGGCGGCCCGTCGCAGGAGGGCGCGCCCGGCCGCGCCGGTGGCCACGGGGACCGGCTGCCCGTGGTGATCGTCGGCGGGCTGCACTCGGACGCCCGCCGCACCACCGTGGAGCGGCTGCTGCGCGCCGTGCCCGGCAGCGTCGCGCTCCACCACGACCTCGCCACGGCCGCTGAAGGAACGGTTCGCCGTACCGTGCGGGACGCCGGGGGCGTGCTGGACACGGGTGAGGCGCCGCTGGTCAACGACTGCGCCTGCTGCGCGCTGCGCGAGGACCTGGTGCCCGAGCTGGAGCGGCTGGCCGCCGGGCGGACCTGCCGACTGGCCGTCGTCGAGCTGTGGGACTCCGTGGAGCCGAAGGCCATGGCCGAGGTGGTCACCGCCTGCGGCGGCGAGGCGCTCGCGCTGACCGGCGTCCTCACCGCCGTCGATCCGGCGCTGCTGCTGCCGTATCTGGGCTGCGGCGACGACCTGGCCGAGGCCGGGCTCGCCGCGGCGGCCTCCGACCAGCGGACCGTCGCGGACACCTGGGCGCGGCAGCTGGAATATCCGCCCGTGCTCGCCCTCGCGCCCGGTGAGGAGGAGAGCGACGCGGCCGACCTGGCGCTGCTCGCCCAACTGCACCCCACCGCACGCCAGGTGGCCGTGGACTCCCCGGGCGAGCTGGCCGCCGCGGCCCTCGCCGGCTTCGACGTGGAAGCGGCCGCGGCGCGGCAGCACCCGGCGTGCGCGCTGCTGCCGCAGGAGGCCGACGCGGACGGTGTCGGCACGCTCGTCTGGCACCGCACCCGGCCCTTCCATCCGGCGCGCCTGTACGCGGCGCTGGAGGACCTGACCTGTGTGGCGGCCCGCAGCCGTGGCCGGTTCTGGCTGGCCGACCGGCCGGACACGCTGCTGTCCTGGGATGCGGCGGGTGGCGCGCTGTGCGTCGAGAACGCCGGGCCGTGGCTGGCCGCGCTGCCGGACGCCGCCTGGGAACTGGTACCGCCGGTACGCCGTGCCGCAGCCGCCCTGGACTGGCACCCCGAGCACGGCGACCGCGCGCAGCACCTGGTCTTCACCTCGCCGGGGCTGGACCGCGACGGACTGACGTCGCTCCTGGAGTCCTGCCTGCTGACGGACGAGGAGTACGCGGGCGGGCCCGAGGCGTGGAAGCGGCTGGCCCCCGCGTTCGACGAACTCCTCGACCCCGTTCCCTGACCCGCCGGTCCCGTGACCCCGCTGGTCCCGTGACCCCGCTGGTCCCGTGACCCGCCGTATCCCCCGCCTGTTCCGTGACCCGCCGTATCCCCCCGCCTGTTCCGTAACCGGCCCGTACCACCCTCAGGAGCCCCGATGCCCCGCCGCCACGACCCCCGCAAGAAGTCCGCGCCGCGCCCCAACCCCCTGGACGCGGCGGGGATCACCTACATCGACTACAAGGACACCGACCTGCTGCGGAAGTTCATCTCCGACCGCGGCAAGATCCGCAGTCGCCGGGTCACGCGGGTGAGCGCGCAGCAGCAGCGGCAGCTGGCCCGCGCGATCAAGAACGCCCGGGAGATGGCGCTGCTGCCGTACACGTCGAGGTGAGCGGCCCGGCGGCGCCGGGCCGCCGCTGTTCGCGGTGGAGAACGGCGGCCGTTCGCCGGTCCGCTTCGCCGCATATCGCCCGAGCCTCTCGGAGTACCTGAAGGTGCTGCGGGAGGCTCGTCGGGTTCCCGGGGCAGGGGCGTTCGACGAGCTGTGACCGGGTTGCCACGGGCCGTCGTGCACGTGCATCCGACCATGCATCGGCATGTGAACGCAGCTATGATCCCAACCAGTTGCAGTTGACACCGTTTCCTGTTGTCCGCACTGCCACTGACAGACCATCATCGAACGCCTACCGCTCAGCGCGCCCGGCTCCACCGCCGCTGACCGCCGCATCCACCGGGGGAGACACCTGTGCCCGACGCATACAACGGCATGGCCGCGACGGATCTCCGCGGCGTGACCTGGCAGAAGAGCCGGCACAGCAACTCGCAGGGGTCCTGCGTGGAGTTCGCGCGGCTGCCGGGCGGCGAGATCGCCGTACGCAACTCCCGTTTCCCGGACGGGCCGGCGCTCGTCTACACGCCGGCCGAGGTCGAGGCGATGATCCTGGGAGTCAAGGACGGCGAGTTCGACCACCTGGTCCGGGACTGACCGGCACCGCGCCGCCCGCGCGCCTGCCCGGACGGTTCCGGCCGTCCGGGCAGGCCGGCGGATGTTCCGGGGCCCCCGGGCCCCGTGCCCCCGCGGCCCCGGGACATCCGCCGCTCAGGGCAGTCTGAACTGTGCCCACACGATCTTGCCGTGCGGTGCGTCGGCCAGCGGATGCCAGCCCCAGCCGTCGCTGAAGGCGTCCACCAGGTGCAGGCCGCGGCCCGATTCCGCGTCCGCGTCGGCCGCCCCGGCCTCGGGTGACGCGTCGCTGGAGTCCCGTACCGCGCACACCAGCCGGGACGACCAGCGCATGAGGTGCAGCCGGGCGGGCAGTGTGGCCGGGTCGGGGGAAGGCTCGCACGGTGCGGTTCCGCCGGCCGGTGCGGTGTGCCGCAGGGCGTTGGTGACCAGTTCGGAGACGACCAGGGCGACGCCGTCGAAGAGCTCCTCCAGCTCCCACCGGTCCAGCGTCTCGCGGGTGAACTGCCGGGCGCCGCGCACCGATTCGTACCGAGGTGGCAGCGAGTAGGAGACGGAACCGGAGACGGCCAGGGGGTCGACGGGAGGAAAGCCCTGCCATAACGGCTGGAGCATGGTCAAAACCTTGGTCCCCATGCGAGGCACTCCTGGCATTCGCGGACGTCATGATCCTGGCCGGGCACCCGGATCTGGCGGTCTGGCGGATCTTTCACGAACGTGCATGCGTGCGCTGCCCATGGTTCCCAATGCGTACGCCAGATGCAAGGGCAGATGCACGTGCACGCGCCCCGTTTGGGGGTGGGCATGCCGCTTCACGCGTATTTCTTCCTACGTGTTCTTGTGGAGCGGTCGCCCGGACCTCCCACATCGGTAACCGGATGAGCACGCAACGAAGCCCGGACGTGGCAGACTGCGGGCCACTGTTGGACGGGGTGGGCCATGGGAGGGTCACAGAGGTGTCCGCAAGTGAATCGAGCGGGTCCGTGGTGCGGCGCATCCTGCTGGGGGCACAACTGCGCAGGCTGCGGGAGTCGCGCGGGATCACCCGCGAAGCGGCCGGCTACTCCATCCGCGCCTCCGAGTCGAAGATCAGCCGGATGGAACTGGGCCGGGTCAGTTTCAAGGCCCGGGACGTCGAGGACCTGCTCACGCTGTACGGCGTGACCGATCCGCAGGAGCGCGAGGCGCTGCTCGTCCTGGCCCGCGAGGCCAATGTCGCGGGCTGGTGGCACAGTTACGGCGATGTGCTGCCCGGCTGGTTCCAGACATATGTGGGGCTGGAAGGGGCCGCTTCCCTCATCCGCGCCTACGAGGTCCAGTTCGTGCACGGGCTTCTGCAGACGCAGGAGTACGCGCACGCCGTCGTCCGCCGTGGCATGCCCGACGCGACGGCGGCGGAGATCGACCGCCGTGTCGCGCTGCGCCTGGAGCGGCAGAAGTTGTTGCTGGCCGAGCGCCCGCCGGAGTTCCACTGCGTACTCGACGAGGCAGCGCTACGCCGCCCGTACGGTGACCGCGAGGTGATGCGCGGGCAGCTGCGGCACCTGATCGAACTCTCCGAGCGGCCGAACGTGCGGCTGCAGGTCATGCCGTTCAGCTTCGGCGGGCACGCGGGCGAGAGCGGTGCCTTCACCACGCTCGGCTTCCCGGAGCCCGGGCTGCCCGACGTCGTCTACCTGGAGCAGCTGACCAGCGCGCTCTATCTCGACAAGCGCGACGAGGTCGCGCAGTACGCCCGGGTCATGGACCGCCTCCAGGAGGACAGTCCGAATCCGGCCGAGACCAGAGACTTGATACGTGGTCTACTCCAACTGACTTAACTCGTAGGTAGCATGAGTGCCAATCAGGAGCCAGCACCCCCCGGCTAGGGCGCCGCGTCCGGCGTCCTGTCCTCCAGATTGGGAATTTCGCATGTCCTACTTCGACGAGTTGGCGTACCAGTACATCGACGGCGAATGGCGGGCCGGAAGCGGCTCGTGGGACATCGTCGATTTCAATCCCTATGACGGGGAGAAGCTGGCGTCCATAACCGTGGCCACGGTCGACGAGATCGACCAGGCCTACCGCGCCGCCGAACGCGCACAGGGGGAGTGGGGAGCGACCAACCCGTACACCCGCAGGCTGGTCTTCGAGCGCGCCCTGCGGATCATCGACGACCGGGAGCGGGAACTCGGCGCGGCGATCACCGCGGAGGTCGGCGGCACGCAGGCCAAGGTGGCCTTCGAGCTGCACCTCGTACGGGAATTCCTGCGCGAGGCGATCCAGCTGTCGCTGCGGGCCGAGGGACGCATCCTGCCGTCGCCGGTGGACGGCAAGGAGAACCGGCTCTACCGTCTCCCGGTCGGTGTCGTGGGCGTCATCAGCCCCTTCAACTTCCCCTTCCTGCTGTCGGTCAAGTCGGTGGCGCCGGCGCTCGCGCTCGGCAACGCCGTCGTGCTCAAGCCGCACCAGAACACCCCGGTCTGCGGCGGCGGACTGGTCGCCAAGGTCTTCGAGGAGGCCGGGCTGCCGGCCGGGCTGCTGAACGTCGTGGTGACCGACATCGCGGAGATCGGCGACGCGCTCATCGAGCACCCGGTGCCGAAGGTCATCTCCTTCACCGGCTCGGAGAAGGTCGGCCGCCACGTCGCGACCGTCGCCGCCTCGCACTTCAAGCGCACGGTCCTGGAGCTGGGCGGCAACAGCGCACTGGTCGTCCTGGACGACGCGGACGTCGACTACGCGGTGGACGCCGCCGTCTTCAGCCGTTTCGTCCACCAGGGGCAGGTCTGCATGGCCGCCAACCGGGTCCTGGTGGACCGCGCGGTGGAGCGGGAGTTCACCGAGAAGTTCGTCGCCAAGGTGAAGTCCCTGAAGGTGGGCGATCCGACCGATCCGGCCACCCACATCGGCCCGCTGATCAACGAGGGCCAGGCGGAGGCGGTGACCGCGGTGGTGGAGCGCGCCGTCACCGAGGGCGGCACCGCGCTCGTGCACGGCACGACCCGCGGCACCCTGGTCGAACCGACCGTCCTGACCGGGCTGCCGGAGGACTCCTGCGCGCTCACCCAGGAGATCTTCGGCCCGGTCGTGGCGCTGGTCCCGTTCGACGGGGACGAGGAGGCCGTACGGATCACCAACGCCTCGCCGTACGGGCTCAGCGGGGCCGTGCACACCGCGGACATCGAGCGGGGCGTGCGGTTCGCGAAGCGCATCGAGACCGGGATGATCCACATCAACGACGGCACGGTGCACGACGAGCCGATCGTGCCCTTCGGCGGCGAGAAGGGCTCCGGCCTGGGGCGGCTGAACGGCGACGCGATGGTGGAGGCCTTCACCACCACCAAGTGGATCTCCATCCAGCACGGCCGGTCGCGGTTCCCGTTCTGACCGGCGGGCATCGCCGCCGGGTCTCCGGGCGGGCTCCTGAAGCGCAGGCTTCCCGGGCCCGCCCGAAGATTTTCCGGACGAGATCGGAGTTGAGGACGGAAGCTGTCCTCAACGGTCCATAGCTTTCTTCCTGTCGGGCCGCGGCAGCAGCGCCGCGGCCCCCACGAAAGGCGGACCCCATGCCCACTCATGTCCCGGCCGAAGCCCACGGCGACGAGCGCGGCGCGCTCCTGGCCTTCCTGGAGGCGCAGCGCGGCGGCCTGCGCCGGTCCGTCCTCGGGCTGACCGACGAGCAGGCCACCAGCAAGCCGTCCGCCAGCGAGCTGTCCCTGGCCGGTCTGCTCAAGCACGTCGCCGAGGTGGAGCGCGACTGGCTGGAGACCGCCCGGCAGATACCGCACACCGTCGAGCGCGACATGGACACCTACCACCTGAGCTTCCAGCTGGAGGAGTCGGAGACGGTCGCGAGCGTGCTCGCCGAGTGGGCCGGGACGGCGCGCGCGACCGAGGAGTACATCCGGTCGCTGCCGGACCTGAACGCCACGTTCCCGCTGCCCGAGGCGCCCTGGTTCCCGCCGAAGGCGGAGCAGTCGATGCGCTGGCTCCTGCTCCACCTGATCGAGGAGGTCGCCCGGCACGCCGGCCACGCGGACATCATCCGCGAGTCGCTGGACGGCAAGACCGCCTTTCCCCTGGTCGACGAGGAGCGGCGGGCGGCGCAGGGCTGAGGATCCGGCGGGCCCGGCACCGGCCGCCCCGTGCCGGCACCGGCCCCGTGCCGGTGCCGGGCCCGCGAGCCGCGGTCCGCGCTGCTCGGTGCCTCGGACGTGCTGCCCCGTACTTCGTACGGGCCGCTCAGCGCTTCATACGCGCCGCTCAGTACTTGATGATCTCGATGCCGTTGGACTCGGTGTGCACGCTGCCCCGGCTGCAGCTCGCGGCGTTGTACTTGGTGCGCCACGACTCGCTCAGCCCGCTGCCGGCCCAGGTGCACCACACCCGCACCTTGAACTTGCCGAACGACGACGGGCAGTTGGCGAATCCCACCGACTGGCCGTGGCCGCCCTTGGAACAGCCCGCCGCGACGGCCTGGGCGGGGGAGAGCGCCGTGCCCGCCGGGAGCGCCCGGACGGCCGCCGCCGTCGGCGTGACGCTCTGCGCGGTCGCCGGAGCCGCCCAGATCAGCCCGCTCCCGGCCATCAGCCCGGCTGTTGCCACCAGCTTCTTCGACGTACGCATGTCGGTATCCCTTCGCAGAAACCATCCGGACAGGACGCGGCCGTGCGGCCGACGGCGCGACCACGGGGAGCGCCCCGGTTCCGGCTGACGGGTCAGGAGTCTGGGCGCGGCCGGAACGCCGGGACAACGAGATCGGCCCGTCCCGGACAGGCGGCCGGGTGTCCGGCGAGGTCAGGCGGCTGCCCGGCCGCTGTCCCGGACAGCGGCCCGATGCCCGACCCGTCTTCGGCCCGCTCTGCCCTCAGTCCGCGGCGGCGCGCAGCTCCGCCGCCCGGCGCAGGGCGTCCCGCACCGACTCCCGCTCCGCGGCGCCGAGTTCCACCGCGTCGGCGCGGTCGAGCCAGGGCGCGGCCGCTGCCAAGCCGTCCAACTGAGCAGCCGTCTCGGCGCGCAGGACGAGAAGCTGGAGGAGCTGCGGCGCGGTCGGCCCGGCCTGCGCCGTACCGGCCTCCAGGGCCCGGTCGATGATGCGGGCCGCCGCGGCGTGGTCGCCCTTGGACTCGCCGAGCAGGGTCGCCTGGTGCAGGGCGCGCGCGTACCGTTCCTTCGGGACGGCCGAGTGCTCGAAGCTGTCCGCGATCGGCTGCCCGATGCGTATGCAGTTGCCGCCGGGGTCGGTCATCAGGAACTGCCGCACGCCGTACGACATGTCCTTCAGCGCACCGATCCGCGGCAGACCGCGCGTCGGCACCTTGCCGAGCGCGTCCTTCAGGCCCTTGCGGAAGGACGCGTGGAGCCCGTCCACGTCGTCGGTCAGGACGTAGCAGGTGCTGTACGAGGTGCTCGGGTCGTACCCCTTCATCCCGAAGAAGTGGAGCTCGATGCCGCGCAGACGGACGCCGCAGTATGGGTTCGGGCTCTTCTGGTACGCGATCACCTCGAAACCGAGGGCCCGGTAGAAGTCCAGGAGTTCGTCGATGGAAGGGCACGGGAGGATCGCAATCACGGTCTCGGCCATACGGGCGAGCGTAGAGCGCGCGCGGAGGGTATTCAAACTTGAATAGTGGAGCCGTCTAGGCTGGCCGCAGCGAGCGTGAAGGATGCGAGGAAACGATGTCGGCGATCCGGCTGTTGGTTCTGGGGGCCGTGCGGCAGCACGGGCGGGCGCACGGGTACCAGGTGCGCAACGACCTCGAATACTGGGGCGCCCACGAGTGGTCCAACGCCAAACCGGGGTCGATCTACCACGCGCTCAAACAGATGGCGAAGCAGGGACTGCTGCGCGCGCACGACATCGCGCCCAGCCCGGCCGGCGGCCCGCCGCGTACGGAGTACGAGCTGACCGAGGCGGGCGCGGCGGAGTTCTTCAAGCTGCTGCGGGAGTCCCTGTCCCAGTACGACCGCAAGGTGGACGAGCTGAGCGCGGCGATCGGCTTCATCGTCGACCTGCCCCGCGAGGAGGCCGTGGCCCTGCTGAAGGAGCGCGTGCGGGGCCTGGAGGAGTGGCGGGCCTCGGTCACCGAGTACTACATGCCGGAGGACGGCCCGGAGCAGTTCGGCCACATCGGCGAGATCATGAACATGTGGGTGCACTCGGCGGACGGCGGCGCGGAGTGGACGCGCGGGCTGATCGAGCGGATCGAGGGCGGTGCGTACGTCTTCGCGGGCGAGGGCGAGCCGTTCGTGGGCGTACTGGCGGAGGGGCAGCGGAACCCGTATGCGACGGGCGGCTCCGACGCGGAGAACGACGCCGGAACACCACCGTCCGCCGAGTAGCCGGACCCGGCCGGCAGGTCTTCGGACATCTGCCTGCGACAAGGCGTGGCGCTCACGCGCCGGTGAGTGTCCCGAGCTCGACCTCGATGGGAAAGGGAACGCCGGTCACCAGCTTCCCCGCGTGCACGGGGCGCTCGGGGCTCGGCGCGTAGACGCCGGTCTCATGGTGCAGCCAGAACTCGTGCACCACGGGCAGGCCGTCCTCGTCGCGCTCCACGCGCCAGTAGGAGGCGATGCCGGCTTCGGCGTACAGGGCGGGCTTGCTGAAGCGGTCATCGAGCCGTGAGCCGGCGGAGACGACCTCCACGGCGAGTACGACCTTCTCCACCGGGATCTGGTCCACCGTGCGGATATCGAGTCCCGTCTCGTCGAAGACCACCACGTCGGGCTGGGGGGCGTTGTGGTCATCGAGCACAATGCACTGTTTGGAGTCGACTGCGTAGGGCGCCTGCCTGGCGCTCTCCAGCTGGTAGTACAGCCGGTTCCGCACGCGGTTGTGCCACCACACGGCCATTGCTCGAACTACGATGTTCCCGTCCACAAGATGCCAGTCGAACGGCAGCACCAACTCCTTCACCTGGCCGTACGTCCAGCCGCCCGACGGCCGGTACATCCAGTTCTCCGGGGTGGCCCGCTCTCCCCGCTCCTGCTCGGCTTCCGCGGCCATGGCTGCTCCCATGCACCGAATCGTCTCCGTGTTCGTGGCCCCGCGTCCTTCGAGTGACCGTAGCGCCACCCGCACGAGTGGCGCCGGACGACGCGCTCCCACCGGCTTCATCGGCGGCTGTGTGCTCAGTGGTGGAACGCCGTGTCCGTACCCGACCGGTTTCCCAGCGGGCCGCCCTGCTTGCGAAGTTCCGGCAGCAGGCGTTCCAGGTCGGCCATGAACAGGTCGCCGAGGTCGTGCGAGAACCCGTTGCGGCAGACGATGCGGAGGACGGAGAGGTCGTCGCGGTCGGGCGGGAAGGTGTACGCGGGGACGAGCCAGCCGCGTTCGCGCATGCGGCGGGAGACGTCGAAGACGTCGAAGTCCGTCACGCCGTCGGCCGTGGTGAAGGCGAAGACCGGCAGCTCGTCGCCGTGCGTGAGCAGGCGGAAGTCGCCCAGCGCGCCGATGCGGCCGGCCAGTGAGCGCGCCACGTCACGGGTGTTCTGCTGTACGGCGCGGTAGCCCGCCCGGCCCAGCCGCAGGAACGTGTAGTACTGGGCGGCGACCTGGGCGCCGGGCCGGGAGAAGTTGAGGGCGAAGGTCGGCATGTCGCCGCCCAGGTAGTCGACGCGGAAGACCAGTTCCTCGGGCAGCGCCTGCTTGTCGCGCCACAGGGCCCAGCCCACGCCGGGGTAGACGAGCCCGTACTTGTGGCCGGAGGTGTTGATGGAGGCGACGCGCGGCAGCCGGAAGTCCCAGACTAGGTCCTCGTCCAGGAACGGCGCGATCATGGCGCCGGACGCGCCGTCCACGTGGACGGGGATGTCCAGCCCGGAGCGCTCCTGGAGGGCGTCCAGCGCCGCGCAGATCTCCGCCACCGGCTCGTACGACCCGTCGAACGTCGAGCCGAGGACGGCGACGACGCCGATGGTGTTCTCGTCGCAGAGCGCGGCGGCGGACTCCCCGTCCAGGTGGAAGCGGTCGCCCCGCATGGGCACCTGCCGCGCCTCGACCTCCCAGAACGCGGCGAACTTCTCCCAGCACACCTGCACGTTCGCGCCCATGACCAGGTTGGGCCGGGCGGTGGCCGGGTAGCGGTCGGCGTTCGCGCGCGACCAGCGGCGCTTGAGGGCCATCCCGGCGAGCATGCACGCCTCGCTGGAGCCGGTCGTCGAGCAGCCGACGGCGGCGGCCGGGTCGGGCGCGTGCCACAGGTCGGCGAGCATGGCCACGCACCGCTGCTCCAGTTCGGCGGTGCGCGGGTACTCGTCCTTGTCGATCATGTTCTTGTCGCGGCACTCCGCCATCAGCACGTCGGCCTGCGGCTCCATCCAGGTGGTGACGAAGGTCGCCAGGTTCAGCCGGGCGTTGCCGTCCAGCATCAGTTCGTCGTGGACGAGCTGGTAGGCCGCGCGCGGGGCGACGGGCTCGTCCGGCAGGGTGTGCCGGGGCGGGGCCCCGGTCATCCCGGCGACCGGGTCGGCCTCGCCGTAGAAGGGGTTGACCGACAGGCCGTCCCGCTTGCCGGCCCCGGCGGAGGTGCCCTCATGGAGTGCCATGGCGCCCGGGTACCCTCAGCCGGCCGCGGAAAGCCCTGCCTTCAGGGCGCGGGTGAACTTCACGACGCGGCGCGCCTGGACGCCGGCGGCGGTGCGTGCCTCGTCGTCGAGCGGGGTTTCGGGGCCGCCGACGTGCGAGGTGCCGTACGGGTTGCCGTCGGCGAACTTCGAGGGGTCGGTGTATCCGGGCGTCACGACGATGCCGCCGAAGTGGTGGATCGTGGTGTAGAGGGCGAGCAGGGTGGTCTCCTGGCCGCCGTGCTTGGTCGCGGAGGCGGTGAAGCCGCTGTAGACCTTGTCCGCCAGCCGGCCCTGCTGCCACAGCCCGCCGAGCGTGTCGATGAACTGCTTGAGCTGCGAGGCGATGTTGCCGTACCGGGTGGGCGAGCCGAAGATCACGGCGTCCGCCCAGATCATGTCGTCGGGTGTGGCCTCGGCGATGTCCGCGGTGGCCCGGACGTTCTCGGCCCAGGCGGGATTGGAGTCGACGGCGGCCCGCGGGGCCAGCTCGGCGGCCCTGCGCAGCCGTACCTCGGCGCCGGCCTGCCCGGCGGCGTCCGCGACGGCCTTGGCCAGCTCGGTGACGGTCCCGGTCGAGGAGTAGTAGATGACGGCGAGGCGGACGGCGGTCCGGTCGCCGGGGGAGCCGCTGCCGGTGTCGGCCCGGTCGCTGGGCTGGGTCATGGGATGCACCTCCTACGGAGGCGACGATACGGGCATACGCGACATTCGGCGCGCCCGTTGCCGCGTCCGGCGCGGACCTCGGGGCGGGAGTGGCATCCCCCGCCGGTGTGGCGCCCGTTGGGTGAAATGCCAACGACCGACCCGCGCGCGGGTGTTGCGCCCTCCGTGCGAGGAACTTAGGCTTGCCTAACTTGCGCGGGACGGGGGCACGGTCCGCCGGACCCGCCGTGCCGTCGTCCCGGGCCGCCCGCCCGGCGCGGGAACGGTGCCCGAGGCGATCGGAACGGTCGGGACGGCCGAGACGGTCCAGGCGACCCGAAGGAGCGGACGTGGAAGCGAACGAGGAACGGGCGACCCCCGCACGCGCGGCCCGCGGCACCGTCACCCAACTGCTGTTCGGGCAGCTGTCCACGCACGTCGTGGCCGCCGCCGTCCGGCTCGGTGTGCTGGACCGCATCGGTGCCGGCACCCGTACGGCGGACGACGTGGCGACCGCCTGCGGCACCCAGCCGCAGGCCACCCTGCGCCTGCTGCGCGCGCTGGCCGCGCTGGGCCTGCTGACCGAACACGAACCGGGGACCTTCGAGGTCACCGCCGCCGGGGCGCTGCTGCGCAACGACACCCAGGACTCCATGGCCGCGTTGGCCCGCATGTTCAGCTCGCCGGTCATGACCCGCGCCTGGGAGCGCCTGGAGGACAGCGTCCGCAGCGGCGAACCCGCCTTCGACGCGGTCTTCGGTACGGACTTCTTCAGTCACCTCAAGGGCGACCCCGAGCTGTCGCAGGAGTTCAACACCGCGATGAGCCAGGGCACCCGGACCGCCGCCCAGGACGTACCGGCCCATTACGACTTCGGGCGCTTCACCACCATCGTGGACGTGGGCGGCGGCGACGGCACGCTGCTCGCCGCCATTCTGCGCGCCCACCCCGCGCCGCGCGGCATGATCTACGACACCGCTGAGGGCCTCGCCCAGGCCGGTGCCAGGCTGGCCGCCGAAGGGGTCGCCGACCGCGTCACCCTGGAGACCGGCGACTTCTTCGCCGCCGCCCCCGCGGGCGGCGACCTGTACCTCCTCAAGAGCGTCATCCACGACTGGAACGACGAGCAGTGCGCGGGCATCCTGCGCCACATCCGGCAGGTGCTGCCCGCGGACGGCCGCGTCCTGATCATCGAGCCGGTGCTCGCCGACGCGGTGCGGCCCGACGCGCCCGCCGTGATCTACATGAGCGACCTGAACATGCTGGTCAACGTCGGCGGCCGGGAGCGCACCCGCGCCGACTTCGAAGCCCTGTGCGCCCAGGCCGGCTTCACCATCACCGGCCTCACCCCACTGCCGGCCCCGGACCCCTTCGTCCTCATCGAGGCCGCCGCGGTCTGAGCCGGTACGGCCCGGCCGGCTCCACCCGGCCGGGCCCCCAGGCGCCGCCCGGCAACCTGCCCGGCCGGGCGGCGCCGGGGTGCCGTTACCGGTGGCGTACGGCCGTGGCGCCCAGGAGGGTGCGGCCACGGGAGGTGGCGCGGCGCAGGTACCGCTCGATCACATCAGGGCCCGCTCCGGGCGCTGTCGCGTCGAGGCCGAGCACGAGACACACGTGCCCACCACCCAGGACGTGCGCGATCCACCGGACCGACGGCCTTGGCACCCGCAAACAGAAGGCCGGGTGGCCGTAGTCCAGAACGAGGTGCGGGCCTCGGACGGACAGCCGGTCGCGGACAACGGGAACGCGTCCCGAAGGTGTACTGATCACGAGCCCCGCGAGAAAACCGGGCCCCGGGAGCGGCCGGGCGCGGATCACCACGTCAGCTCCACCCACACGACCTTCCCGAGCGGCCGGTCGGCCACGTCCCAACTGCTCGCCAGGGCCTCAACGATGAGCAGGCCGCGTCCTCTTTGGCGATCCGGATTCGCGGGTTTGCGACGGGGGCGACGCCGGAACGGATCATGAACCTCGATCCGCGCCCCGCCGACTCCGGCTTACACGGCCACAGCCGCCAAGTCGCCTGGCTCGGCCCCGTAACGGCAGGCGTTGATGACGAGTTCGCTGACGATGAGTTCGACGTCGGCGAGCCGTTCCTCAGTGATACCGGGAGTGGCTTGCTCGACGATTTTCCGGGCGTACGCACGGGCCTGTCCTGCGGTTCTGGACGTACTGGGCCATGTGCGCGGTGGGGCGGGCGCAAGTACTTTCTGGGGTCGGACGGCCCGTGCGCGATGTGCCGCATGGTTCGGCAACCTTTCGTCGCCTTCGCCTTCCTGTCATTCCGGCAATTCGGTGACTATGACCGGATTTCGCTACGTAGGCGCTCAGGAAAGGGCGAGCTCGGTGATGTTCGTCTGCGCATCACCGTTCGCTCGGCATTGAGATGGGCGGTGTTGTGAATCACGTCGCCACGCTGCCAGGGGAAGCAATCGACGGTTCTAACGGCTTCCCTGTCTCCGGCGGCAGGCAGGGGCGCGTTGAATCGCGCGGGTTATGGTCGGAGGACGGTGGTGCCTGAGGAACGTAGCGCCCGGCAGCAGTGCGTATCAACTGTTGTACGTCTAAAGAGTGATACGAGCCATGAGACGCGATTTCTACGCAGTTTCCCTCCGCGTCGGTCGATTTCGTTGATTTTTTCCACTCAATGTCCACTCTCTTCAGCCTTCATGCTTGTTGTGCCATTTCATGTATCAAGTCGAACGACTTTGCGGGGGTGCGGGTTCTTTCCTGGGTGCGGTCGAGAACGGCCCGGTAGTTGGCCAGCCGGGTTTCGGCGTCCAGAAATGCCGGCCCTGTTGGCGTGTCCGTCTGCACGGTGTCGAGCTGCGGCACGGGGCCGTGCGCGTAGAGCGTCGAGCTTCCGGCATTCGGGAACCCGGCTCCGAAGGGAATGACGCGCACCTCGACGTTGTCCCGCTCCATCTCTTTGAGCAGGTGTCCGAGCTGCGTCCGGGTGACCGACCGGACGCCGAACTCCATGCGCAGCGCGGCCTCGTGGATCAGGAAGGTACAGGCCGGGGGTGTTGGGCGGTCGAGCACGTCACGACGCTTCAGCCGGTGGGACAACCGGCGGCGGAGGGCGGTGGGATCGAGGGGCGGCACGGCTTCCGCGAAGACGGCCCGGGCGTACTTCTCGCACTGGAGCAGGCCGGGCATGTGCATGATTTGCACCGTGCGCAGCGCAACGGCGTGATGTTCCAGCTCGGAGAGGTCGAGCGCGCCGCTGGACAGGTCTCCCCGGTAGTCCTCCCATCAGCCGCTGACACGCTCTTCCGCCATGGTGGCCAGGGCGTCGTTGTAGACGTTGTCGGGGCAGGCATATTGCGTCGGCCATGCGCGCACGCGCTCCCTGCTCACTCCGAAGCGCCCCGACTCGGTGTTGCTGATGGTGGTCCGGTCGGTGCTGAGCAGGGCTGCGGCCTCGGCCAGCGCGAGGCCGGCGTGCTCGCGCATCTTGCGCAACTCGGTGCTTACACGGCGCTGGCGCGCTGTCGGCGCCTTCCTGGGTGGCATCCGCTCCCCTTTTCTCGGGTCTCAGTGTGGCCCGTGTACCTACGGGGGTCTACCAGGTCTCACGCGTTGTACAAATACGTACAACTGCCCTAGCCCGGCAGCGTTCTTCACCTCGACTACGCGAGTGCGGAGAGGTAGCCACGGTGGTGCTCGATGGCGTCCGCATGATGGTGGCCGAGCCGGACGGCGGGACGGCCGATGCGGTCGTGCATGCCTGGTATGCCGGGCGATGACGTCTGCCCGAAGGGCGCTACGCGGGACCAGCGGGGCGGGCCCGGTGACGACAACGGTGAGGGCTGGGCGCTGAGCCGTACGGCCCAGTGCCCAGTGCCAGGTCGCGTGGATGCGTGGCCCTCGGCCCGTCCGTCACCCCGCGCTCGCCAGCGACAGCTTTGCCGCGAACCCGAGGAACGCGGCCCCCGCCCCCGCCGACAGGCCCGCCGTCAGGCGCTTGCGGCGGCGGAAGGTGGCGGCCAGGTAGGTGCCGCTGAAGATGAGGACCGAGAGGTAGGTGAGGCTGAAGAGCTGGGCCCAGGCGCCGAGGGTGAGGAAGGACAGGACGGGGTGGGCGTAGTGGGGGTCGACGAACTGGACGAAGAAGGAGATGAAGAAGAGGATCGCCTTCGGGTTGAGGAGGCTGATCACCAGGGCCCGGCGGTACGGGCGTTCGCGGGCCGCCTTGGGGTCCGGTCCGTCGGCCGTGGCCTTCTTGCGGAGGGACTTGGCGGCCTCGCGGTTGCGCCACAGTGACCAGGCGCCGCGCAGCATGCCGACCGCGAGCCACGTCAGATAGCCCGCGCCCGCGAACTTCACGATGGCGAAGAGGACGGGGCTGGCCTGGAGGAGGGAGGCCACGCCGCCCGCCGACAGGGTCATCAGCACCGTGTCGCCGCACAGCACCCCCGCCGCCGCCCGGTAGGCGGTGCGCGGGCCGCGGCGGGCCGCGACGGAGACGACGTACAGCGAGTTCGGACCCGGCAGCAGGATGATGAGTGCGAGACCCGCCAGGTAGGTCGGGAGATCGGTTATGCCCAGCATGGCGGCAGGATGCCACTGGTGTCCCGTCCGCCCCACAGGTTTCCGGTATCCGGACTTGCACCTCACGTGGCGTGAGGACCCATCGTGGAGCGCGTACCGAGAAGGAGGGCGGGAACCGTGGGCTACTCCGTGGGACAGGTCGCCGGATTCGCCGGTGTGACGGTGCGCACCCTGCACCATTACGACGAGATCGGGCTGCTGGTGCCGGGCGGGCGCAGCCACGCCGGCCACCGGCGCTACGGCGACGCCGATCTCGACCGGCTCCAGCAGATCATGTTCTACCGGGAGCTGGGCTTCCCGCTCGACGAGGTGGCGGCCCTCCTGGACGACCCGGACGCCGACCCGCGGGAGCACCTGCGGCGGCAGCACGCGCTGCTGAGCGCCCGGATCGACAAGCTCCGGGCCATGGCCGCCGCCGTCGAACACGCGATGGAGGCACGCAAGATGGGCGTCAATCTGACCCCGGAGGAGAAGTTCGAGGTCTTCGGGGACTTCGACCCGGACGACCACGCCGATGAGGCGCGCGAGCGGTGGGGCGGCACCGACGCGTACAAGGAGTCGCAGCGCCGCACGGCCGCGTACACCAAGGAGGACTGGAAGCGGCTGACGGCGGAGTTCGACGCCGTGCACCGGAAGATGGCCGGGGTGATGGAGCGCGGGCTGCCCGCCGACTCGGCCGAGGCGATGGACGTGGCCGAGGAGCACCGCCGGTTCATCTCGTCCGGTTACTACGACTGCTCGTACGAGATGCACTCCGGTCTCGGGGAGATGTACGTCGCGGACGAGCGCTTCACCGCCACCTATGAGGCCATCCGGCCCGGACTGGCCGTCTACATGCGGGACGCGATGCTGGCCAACGCGGTCCGCAACAGCTGAGTCCGTACGGGCAGGGGAGCGCGCCCCCTGGCCCGTACGGCCGTGCTCTGTACGCGTCCTCCGGGCGGCCCGGCAGGCTCAGCCGGCCTTCGGGGCGAGCACGACGGCGGTGCCGTACGCGCAGACCTCCGTGCCCACGTCCGCCGCCTCCGTCACGTCGAAGCGGAACATCAGCACCGCGTTCGCGCCGCGCACCCGCGCCTGTTCCACCAGCCGCTCCATCGCCTGGTTACGGGTCTCCACGAGCGTCTTGGTCAGGCCCTTCAGCTCGCCGCCGATCATCGACTTCAGCCCGGCCCCGATCTGGCTGCCCAGGTGGCGCGAGCGCACCGTCAGGCCGAAGACCTCGCCGATGACCCGTTGCACCTCGTATCCGGGTACGTCGTTGGTCGTCACCACCAGCACGTCGGCCTGCGCGGTCTGGCCGCCGCCGAACTCCTCGATGCCCATCGTGTCCTGTCCCTCCGTACGGTGAGCCCGCCGGGAGGCCGGCTCCTCGCGGGAGCGTCTCACGGGGGCGGGGTGGTTCCGGGGGAGGCGGCCGCCGGTGTCCGGCCGGCGGGTGGCCGTCGGCGCGCGGACGGGGCGCGGGCGGGGGCGTCCGGAGGAGGGTGGCGCGGGCCGCCGGAGGCCGTAGCAGGCGGCTGGAACCAAGGCACGTCGTCCGGCGTTGATAGCTTTGGGCCGCACACTGCGCCTTCATCCCCGTCGCACCGCACGATCCGGCGCCCTCGACCCAGGAGCCTTCACCCCGTGAATACTCTCGCGCTCGGCCCCCAGTGGCTGGACCCGGACTACCTGATCGGCACGTTCGGGCTGATCGGCGTGCTGATCATCGTCTTCGCGGAGTCCGGCCTGCTGATCGGCTTCTTCCTGCCGGGCGACTCGCTCCTGTTCACCACCGGCCTGCTGGTGACGACCGACAAGCTGGACAAGCCGCTGTGGCTGGTGTGCCTGCTGATCGTGCTCGCGGCGGTCCTCGGCGACCAGGCCGGCTATCTCTTCGGCCGCAAGGTCGGGCCCGCGCTCTTCAAGCGCCCGGACTCCAAGCTGTTCAAGCAGGAGAACGTGGAGAAGGCGCACGAGTTCTTCGAGAAGCACGGCCCGAAGTCGCTGATCCTGGCCCGCTTCGTGCCGATCGTGCGGACGTTCACCCCCATCATCGCGGGCGTGAGCCGGATGAACTACCGCTCGTTCATCACCTTCAACGTGATCGGCGGCACCCTGTGGGGCGCGGGCGTGACCCTGCTCGGCGCCTCGCTCGGCAAGGTCGAGTTCGTGCACAAGCACATCGAGCTGATCCTCGTCGCGATCGTGCTGATCTCCGTGGTCCCGATCGTCATCGAGTACCTGCGCGCCCGCGGCAAGAACAAGAAGGCGGCGGCCCAGGCGGGGTACGACCCGGTCGGTGCCGTGCAGCCGCCCCGCCAGCCGGGCAACGACGGCCGTCGCGGCCGGCACGCCAAGCGCTAGCCGGCACCTCCGGGCACCGGGGGCGCCCCGCCTCGCGGACGGGCCTCGCCCTGGGGACGCCCGCCGCACAGCCCCGCCACGGTGATCCTCGTACCAAAAGTCCCGGGTTTCTCTCGCTGCGCAGGGGAAACTCGCAGCCCAGAAGAACCTCGGTAAGGGCCCCGCCCCGCGCGCCCCTGCCGACCATCAGGCATCGTGTCCTTGATGGTCGGCAGGAGGCGTACGAGGAGCGAAGAGACGTGGCGTCGGATGCACAGCGGGGCCGGCGCGGAACCAACGGCACGAACGGGAAGAACGGCGTGAACGGCGTCAAAGGCGCGCACGGCGCCAGCAATGGTACGAATGGCGGAAACGATTCAGCTGAGGACCGCAAGCCCCAGTCGGACGAGGCGCGCAGCGCCTTCACCCCGCCGCTCGGCGTGCCGTACCCGCCGGTGCCCGAGGAGGAGCACCCCACCTCCGAGTTCGCCCTCCCGGACGGCCTGAAGACCGAGGCGCCGGCCGAACCGGAGGGCTCCGCCTTCACGCCGCCCGGCGGCACCGGCAGCACCACCGGCCAGCACCAGCTGCCCGACCGGACCCCGGCGGGCTGGCCCGCCTTCACGCCGCCGCACGGCATTCCCGTCATCAACCTCACCAAGCAGACGCCCTGGCAGGACCGGATGCGCACGATGCTGCGCATGCCGGTCGGCGAGCGGCCGGTGCCCGAGCGGGCGGAGCGCGCCGAGGAGAGCGGGCCCGCCGTACCGCGCGTCCTGGACCTGACGCTGCGTATCGGCGAGATCCTGCTGGCGGGCGGCGAGGGCGCGGAGGACGTGGAAGCCGCGATGTTCGGCGTCGCCCACGCGTACGGGCTGGAGCGGGTCGAGCCCACCGTCACCTTCACCCTGCTGTCGATCTCCTACCAGCCGTCGCTGGTCGACGACCCGGTCACGGCCAGCCGCACGGTGCGGCGGCGCGGTGTGGACTACACCCGGCTCTCCGCGGTCTTCCGCCTCGTCGACGACATCACCTCCGAGGGCATCACCCTGGAGGAGGCGTACCGCGGCCTGGCCGAGATACGCCGCAACCGCCACCCGTACCCGAGCTGGGCGCTCACCCTGGCCTCCGGGCTGCTGTCCGGCGCGGCGAGCATGCTGGTCGGCGGCGGGCTGATCGTCTTCATCGCGGCGGCGGTCGGCTCGATGCTCGGCGACCGGCTGGCCTGGCTCGCCTCCAGCCGCGGGCTGCCGGAGTTCTACCAGTTCGTGGTCGCGGCGATGCCGCCGGCCGCCATAGGGGTGGCCCTGAGCTTCTCGCACGTGGCCGTACAGGCGTCCGCGGTGATCACCGGTGGCCTCTTCGCGCTGATCCCGGGACGGGCACTGGTGGCCGCCGTGCAGGACGGCCTGACGGGCTACTACATCACCGCCTCGGCGCGCCTGCTGGAGGTCGGCTACCTCATCGTCGGCATCGTCATCGGCGTGCTCGCCGCGCTCTACATCGGGCTCCAGCTCAACCCGGAGTACCTCTACCCGGCGGCCGGGTTCGCGCTGTTCAACGACCCGCCGGTGCAGATCGTGGCCGCCATGCTGCTGGCGCTGGCCTTCTGCGTACTACTCCAGCAGGAACGTCACACCGTGCTGTTCGCCACGCTCAACGGCGGCGTCGCCTGGGTCGTGTACGGCGCGCTCGCCAACGTCAGCGGCATGAACGCGGTGCCCGCCACGGCCATCGCGGCCGGTCTCGTCGGCCTCTTCGGCCAGCTCCTGAGCCGCTACCGGTACGCCTCCGCGCTGCCGTACGTCACGGCCGCGATCGGGCCGCTGCTGCCCGGTAGCGCCACCTACTTCGGCCTGCTCAACTTCGCCCAGGGCGACATCGGCCCCGGCGTCTCGTCCCTGATCAAGGCCGCTTCCCTGGCGCTGGCCATCGCGGTCGGCGTGAACCTCGGCGGCGAGGTCGCCCGCCTCTTCATGAAGGCGCCGGGCGCGGCGCAGGAGGAGCCGGGGGACCGGCGGGCGGCGAAGCGGACGCGGGGCTTCTGACCCGGCCTCCTCCGGGGCACGCGGCCGTGCGGGCCGCCCCCGGACAGCACAGGGGCGGCACCCGGCCAACCGGATGCCGCCCCTGTCATGGACCTACGAGCCGCAGGCTCAGTGGTGGGCGCCGCCCTGCGCCTCCAGGCGCTTGAAGGACGCCTCGATCTCGGCCTCGGCCTCGGCGCGGCCGACCCAGTTCGCACCCTCGACGGACTTGCCCGGCTCCAGGTCCTTGTAGACCTCGAAGAAGTGCTGGATCTCCAGGCGGTCGAACTCCGACACGTGGTGGATGTCGCGCAGGTGCTCCACGCGCGGGTCGGACGCCGGGACGCACAGCAGCTTGTCGTCGCCGCCGGCCTCGTCCGTCATCCGGAACATGCCGATGGCGCGGCACTTGATCAGGCATCCGGGGAACGTCGGCTCGTCCAGGATGACCAGCGCGTCCAGCGGGTCGCCGTCCTCGCCGAGGGTGTTCTCGACGAAGCCGTAGTCGGCCGGGTAGCTGGTCGAGGTGAAGAGTCGACGGTCCAGACGGATCCGTCCGGTCTCGTGGTCCACCTCGTACTTGTTCCGCGAACCCTTCGGGATCTCGATGGTGACGTCGAACTCCACGGGTGGCTCCTCCATGATCAACACATACGTCTGGTGATTAAGTGTCCCCCACGCAGGTGTGTGGTGGCGAAAGGGGCTGGTCGTAAGTGCCGGAGACCAGGTCGTGGCAGGTCAGGTGGCAGGCCGCGCAGCGGTTGGCGCAACGTTCCGCCCGGCGGGCGGCGGGCTCGGCCCGGTCGGCGGGGTCCACCGCCGCGGCCGTGACCCGTTCGGCGGCGGGATCGGCGCGTACGGCCTACCGGTCCGCCGTGGACACCACCCGTACCGCCTGGTGGTCCGCCTCCAAGCAGCAGCGGCAGACCGTACGGCTGACGGCCAGCTCCACCGTCCTGGGCCTGGTGGTCGCGGCCGGGGCGGTGACGGTGGCCGGTCCCTGGGACTCCGGGCAGCGTACGGCCGAGCGGGCCCGCGCCGCGGCGGCCGACGGCAGGGGTGGCGAGCGTCACGCCCCGGACGGTGCCGCGACCGTGCCCAGCGCACCGCCCGTGCTGGCCGCGGTCGGCGCGCCCGCGCGCGGCGGGGACGACGGGACGCCGCCCGCGCCCGGCACCAAGGCCCTGGCCGACGTGCTCGCGCCCCTGATGAAGGACCCGGCGCTCGGCCCGCTGCGCACCGCCTCCGTCGTGGACGCCGCCACCGGCCGTGAGCTCTTCGGCGCCGAACCGGCGCGCAGCGCGACGCCCGCCTCGACGGTCAAGCTGGCCATCGCCACCGCGGCGCTCTCCGCCCTCGGCCCCGAGCACCGCATCGACACCACGGTCGTCGAAGCCGGGGACGGCGGCATCGTCCTCGTAGGCGGCGGCGACCCCACCCTCACCGCCCGCGCGCCGAAGCAGGACGCGCAGGACCAGCCAGCCAACCTGCGCGCGCTGGCCGACGACACGGCCCGCGCGCTCAAGAAGCGTGGCACCGGCACCGTACGGCTCGGTTACGACACCTCGGCCTACACCGGACCGGTCCTGCACCCCATAAGCCCCAACGAGAACATCGCCCCCGTCACGCCCCTCATGGCCGACGAGGGCCGCCTCGACGAGAGCGAGTACGGGCCCGCGCCCCGCGACGGCGACCCGGCCGCCGCCGCTGCCCGTACCTTCGCCCGGCTCCTCAAGGACCGCGGCATCACGGTCGACGGCACCCCCGCCAGGACCACCGCCCCCGCCGAGGCCCGCCGCCTCGCCACCACCCGCTCGCTGCCCCTCGCCGCACTCGTCGAACGCATGCTCACCCACAGCGACAACGACATCGCGGAAGCGCTGGCCCGCCAGACGGCCCTGGCCGCCGGCGAACCGGCCGGTTTCGAGGGCGCGGGCCGGGCCGTGAGCAAGACACTGACGAAGCTGGGGCTGCCCCTGAACGGTGCCGTCTTCGAGGACGGCAGCGGCCTGGACCGCGACGACAAGGTCTCGGCCGGCCTGCTCGCCCGCATCCTCGCCCTGGCCACCTCCGCCGACCACCCCGAACTGCGCCCGGTCACCACCGGCCTCCCGGTAGCCGGCTTCACCGGCACCCTCAGCGGCCGCTACGCGGGCGAGAAGGCGGGCGCGGGCACCGTACGGGCCAAGACGGGCACCCTCACCGGCGTGAACACCCTGGCCGGCACGGTCGTCGACACCGACGGCCGCCTCCTGGTCTTCGCCTTCATGACAAACGACACCACCGACCCACAAGCGGCCCAACAGGCCTTGGACCGCCTGGCCACGGCGGTGGCGAACTGCGGCTGCCGATAGTCCTCGCACGACGGCCGACAGCCGACCGCTCACACCAGCCCCCACCCACCTACTCCCCACCCCACCGCGGAAGGGGGCGGGCCGGAGCGGCCTGCCGCGCAGGCCCGCCCCCGAACCTGACAGCCCCGCGCAGCGGCCACCGCCCGCCGCAGGCGCGAACGGCGCGGCAGCTGAAAACGAACCGGCCACCGACGGCCCGGAGAACCGCGCCCGAAGGACGCTCCGCAGCGGCCACCGCCCCCCGCAGGCGCGAACGGTGCTGCGGCCGCAAGCGAACCGGCGCCGACGAGTCGGCCCAGCCCGCCGCAGGCGAACCGCGGCGGCCGCAAACGGACCGGCCACGGGCCACCCGGAAAACCGCGCCCGAAGGGCGCCGCGCTACCCCCAGCGGGAGCGCCCACGTACCGTGAACCCATGACGAGCATCGGTGGTGTGGAGATGGTCGACTGGAACCTCGCGGTAGCGACCGCGACCCGGTTGGTACGGCCGGGGCCAGAGGTGAGCCGCGACGAGGCGCGGGCGATCGTCGCCGAGCTGCGGCGGCACGCGAAGTCCTCCGAGGAGCACGTGCGCGCGTTCACCCGCATGGTGCAGCCGGAAGCGGAGGGGGAGCCGGGCGCGGAGCAGGCCCGTGCCCAGCACGACACGCCGGTCCTCGTCGTGGACCGCCCCGGCTGGATCCGGGCCAACGTGGCCGGCTTCCGCGCCGTGCTGAAGCCGCTGCTGCGGAAGATGGAGGAGCGGCGTTCCTCCGTACCGGGCGGCGCGGTGCTGGGGGCCGTCGGCGGCAAGGTGACCGGCGTGGAGCTGGGCATGCTGCTGTCGTTCCTGGCCTCGCGCGTCCTCGGCCAGTACGAGACCTTCGCGCCCGCCTCGCGCGACCTGCCGGCGGGCACGCAGGGCGGCCGGCTGCTGCTGGTGGCGCCGAACATCGTGCATGTCGAGCGGGAGCTGGAGGTGGACCCGCACGACTTCCGCATGTGGGTGTGCCTGCACGAGGAGACGCACCGGACGCAGTTCACCGCCGTGCCCTGGCTGCGCGATCACATCGAGGGCGAGATCCAGACCTTCCTCGGCGAGACCGAGATCGACCCGGGCACGCTGCTGGAGCGGCTGCGGGAGGCCGTCCAGTCGCTGGCCGGCGGCCGGCCGGAGGGCGAGGAGGGCGACGCCGGGGGCCGCAGCTTCGTCGATCTGGTGCAGACCCCGGCCCAGCGGGAGATCCTGGCGCGGCTGACCGCGGTGATGTCCCTCCTGGAGGGGCACGCCGACTACGTGATGGACGGCGTCGGCCCGGCCGTGGTCCCGTCCGTGGCGGAGATCCGCGAGAAGTTCCAGAAGCGGCGGGCCAGCGGCGCGGGCCGGCTGGACCAGGCGCTGCGCAAGCTGCTGGGGCTGGACGCGAAGCTGCGCCAGTACCGGGACGGCGAGCGGTTCGTCCGGGCCGTCGTGGACGAGGTGGGCATGGACGGCTTCAACCGCGTGTGGACGTCGCCGAACACGCTGCCGACCAAACAGGAGATCGCCAAACCGGCGGACTGGGTCGCGCGGGTGCACCGCTGAGGGGGCGGAGCCCCGGAGGGCAGAGGTGCGAGCCGGTCGCACCGCAGGGCGGGTGAACGCTCCCCTCAATCACTCTTCTGAGGGACCGTGACCGCAGGATGGGCGTGCAATGCTCGGGGAACTGCTCGTCTCTGTCACCATCTAGGCACTCTGTGTGACGAAAAAAGCCATAGACGGCCCGAGGCCCCAGCTGACGATTGGAAACGGACATGGGTCCCCATCCAGCGGTCGCCGCGATACGCGTGGCGGTCCGCCGCGTACTTCACGACGTACTGAACCACCACTCCTCGCAGTCCCCCGTCCCCGCGCGCCCCGCGCAGCAGCCGGTCGCCGCGGGCCCCGCGTGCTCCGCCGGGGCGCCGCCCCCGCCCGCCGCGGCGGACGGGCCCCCTCTGGTGCTCGTCGCGTGCTCCGGCGGCGCCGATTCCATGGCACTCGCCTCCGCACTGGCCTTCGAGGCGCCCAGGCTGGGCGTACGGGCCGGCGGCATCACCGTCGACCACGGACTCCAGGACGGCTCCGACGTGCGCGCGGCCGAGGTCGTGGTGCGCCTGCGCGCCCTCGGACTGGACCCGGTCGACGCGGTGGCCGTCGAGGTGGGCCGCGCGGGCGGCCCCGAGGCCGCCGCCCGCGACGCCCGCTACGCGGCGCTGGACGCCGCCGCCGAGCGCCACGGCGCCGCCGCCGTCCTCCTCGGCCACACCCGCGACGATCAGGCAGAGACGGTCCTGCTGGGGCTCGCCCGCGGCTCCGGCACCCGGTCGCTGTCCGGCATGGCGGCCACGACGGGCCGCGGCGGGCGCTATCGCCGCCCCTTCCTGGAGGTGGACCGGCAGACCGCCCGCAAGGCGTGTCTGATCCAGTCGCTTCCCGTCTGGGAGGACCCGCACAACGCCGACCCCCTCTACACGCGCTCCCGGCTGCGCCACGAGGGCCTGCCCGCGCTGGAGAAGGCGCTCGGCAAGGGCGTCGTGGAGGCCCTGGCCCGTACGGCGCAGCTGTCCCGGGACGACGCCGACGCCCTGGACTCCTGGGCCGCCGACGCGGAGCGCACGGTCCTCGACGAGCGCGGCACCCTCGACGTCCCCAAGCTGTACGCGCTGCCCGCGGCCGTCCGCCGCCGGGTGCTGCGCCGGGCGGCCATCGCGGCGGGCGCGCCGGCCGGTTCGCTCTTCGCCCGCCACATCGAAGAGGTGGACCGGCTGATCACGGGCTGGCGGGGGCAGGGCACCGTCAACCTCCCCGGGCGGGTGGGTGTGCGACGGCAGGGTGGCAGACTGGTGATCCGGCAGGGCTGAGCCGTACGAGACCGCCTTGCTGCATGAGTCTCATGACACCGAACCGAGCGAGAGTGGCACGGGTGGACGACAAGGACATGGGTTCCGACCTTCAGTCGGTGCTCATCAGCAAGGAAGAGATCGACGCGAAGCTGGCGGAGCTGGCTGCGAAGATCGACGCGGAGTACGCGGGCAAGGACCTGCTCCTGGTCGGCGTCCTCAAGGGCGCCGTGATGGTCATGGCGGACCTGGCGCGCGCGCTGTCCAACCCCGTCACGATGGACTGGATGGCCGTGTCGTCGTACGGCGCGGGCACCCAGTCCTCCGGAGTGGTCCGCATCCTCAAGGACCTGGACACCGACATCAAGGGCAAGCACGTCCTGATCGTCGAGGACATCATCGACTCCGGCCTGACGCTGTCCTGGCTGCTGTCGAACCTGGGTTCGCGCGAGCCCGCCAGCCTGGAGGTCTGCACGCTGCTGCGCAAGCCGGACGCGGCCAAGGTCGCGATCGACGTGAAGTGGATCGGCTTCGACATCCCCAACGAGTTCGTCGTGGGCTACGGCCTGGATTTCGCGGAGAAGTACCGCAACCTGCCGTTCGTCGGCACGCTCGCACCGCACGTCTACGGCGGCTGAGCGGCGCCGGTCCGTCCGGCCGCCGCGTCGCCGGCGGCCGGGGCCCGGGACCGGCCGGTGCCCGGCGGCGGGAACCCCGCGCGGTCTTTCGCCGTTGGAGCAGGGAGAACGGCATCCGAAGCTGCATTGTTAACCGTGGGCGGCGTCGCCGGGTGACAATGCTGGGGTACCGTCCGAAGGTCAGTCTTTTTTCGGGCCAGTAATACACCGTACGCACGACCAGCCCTCCACAGGGCTGTTGTGCCTCACTGTGGCAGGAGGGACGGGGCCGGACGGCTCCGTATGGATGGACGTGAAGCGATACTTCCGTGGGCCGGTCATGTGGATCGTGCTGGCCGTCCTCGCCGTGGTCGTGTTGATGCAGGTCGTCGGCTCGTCCGGCGGCTACAAGACGGTGGACACCGGTCAGGTCGTCAAGGCGATCACTGACAACAAGGTGAAATCCGCCGAGCTGACGACCGGCGACGAGAACAAGATCAAGGTCGAGCTGTCCGGCGACAACAAGGTCGACGGCTCCAACAAGCTCCAGGCGAGCTACATCGGCGACCAGGGCGTCGATCTGGCCAAGACCCTGCAGGCCAGGTACCAGACGGGCGAGATCAAGGACGGTTACACCGTCTCCCCGTCGAAGCAGAACCCGTTCGTCGGGATGCTGATCTCGCTGCTGCCCTTCGTCCTCATCGTGGTCATCTTCCTGTTCCTGATGAACCAGATGCAGGGCGGCGGCTCCCGGGTGATGAACTTCGGGAAGTCCAAGGCCAAGCTGATCACCAAGGACACCCCGAAGACGACGTTCTCGGACGTCGCGGGCTCGGACGAGGCCGTCGAGGAGCTCCAGGAGATCAAGGAGTTCCTCCAGGAGCCGGCGAAGTTCCAGGCAGTCGGCGCCAAGATCCCCAAGGGTGTGCTGCTGTACGGCCCGCCCGGTACGGGCAAGACGCTGCTCGCGCGCGCCGTCGCCGGCGAGGCGGGCGTGCCGTTCTACTCGATCTCCGGTTCCGACTTCGTCGAGATGTTCGTGGGTGTCGGTGCCTCCCGGGTCCGTGACCTGTTCGAGCAGGCCAAGGCGAACGCCCCGGCGATCGTCTTCGTCGACGAGATCGACGCCGTCGGCCGGCACCGCGGCGCGGGCCTCGGCGGCGGCCACGACGAGCGCGAGCAGACGCTGAACCAGCTCCTCGTCGAGATGGACGGCTTCGACGTCAAGGGCGGCGTGATCCTGATCGCCGCGACGAACCGCCCGGACATCCTGGACCCGGCGCTGCTGCGCCCCGGCCGCTTCGACCGGCAGATCGCCGTCGACCGCCCGGACATGCAGGGCCGTCTGGAGATCCTCAAGGTTCACCAGAAGGGCAAGCCGGTCGCGCCGGACGTCGATCTGACGGCCGTCGCCAAGCGCACCCCCGGCTTCACCGGTGCCGACCTGTCGAACGTGCTGAACGAGGCCGCCCTGCTGACGGCCCGCAGCGACGCCAAGCTGATCGACAACAAGGCGCTGGACGAGGCGATCGACCGCGTGGTGGCCGGTCCGCAGAAGCGGACCCGCATCATGTCCGAGAAGGAGAAGAAGATCACCGCGTACCACGAGGGCGGACACGCCCTGGTCGCGGCCGCTTCGCCGAACTCGGACCCGGTCCACAAGATCACGATCCTGTCCCGCGGCCGGGCCCTGGGCTACACGATGGTCCTGCCGGACGAGGACAAGTACTCGACCACCCGCAACGAGATGCTCGACCAGCTGGCGTACATGCTCGGCGGGCGCGCGGCCGAGGAACTGGTCTTCCACGACCCGACCACCGGCGCCGCGAACGACATCGAGAAGGCGACCGCCACGGCCCGTGCCATGGTCACCCAGTACGGCATGACCGAGCGGCTCGGCGCGATCAAGTTCGGCTCCGACAACTCCGAGCCGTTCCTCGGCCGTGAGATGGGTCACCAGCGCGACTACTCCGAAGAGGTCGCCGCGCTGGTCGACGAAGAGGTCAAGAAGCTGATCGAGACCGCGCACAACGAGGCGTGGGAGATCCTGGTCGAGAACCGCGACGTGCTCGACAACCTGGTTCTGCAGCTCCTGGAGAAGGAGACGCTGAACAAGGAAGAGGTCGCCGAGGTCTTCAAGCACATCGTCAAGCGCCCGGCCCGCCCGGCGTGGACCGGCTCCTCGCGGCGTACGCCCTCGACGCGCCCGCCGGTGCTGTCCCCGAAGGAGCTGGCGCCGGCCAACGGCGCGGCCCCCTCGGCCTCCTCCTCGTCGAACGTCTCGACCGAGAAGACCGAGGCCCCCGAGGACCGGTCGCCGGAGAGCTGAACCGCTGCCGAGCGGCGGTGACAGGCGGTGGCCGGGTCCGCCCGGCCGCAGACCGGGCCCGTACGGAAGATTCCGTACGGGCCCGGTTTTTTTCGCCACCGGCTGCCCGGTATATCCGGATTTCCCGGCGGGGGCACACCGGCCCCGGAATGAATGCGGCGTCCCACGGGTTCTAGCCTGGACGTGTGGTACTCCGCCTGAGGAGCGGGCGCAACAGGAACGAGGCACGAGATGACCGATCCGGTGACGCTGGACGGCGACGGCAAGATCGGCGAGTTCGACGAGAAGCGCGCCGAGAACGCCGTACGTGAGCTGCTGATCGCCGTCGGCGAGGACCCGGACCGCGAGGGGCTCCTGGAGACGCCGGCGCGGGTGGCGCGGGCGTACAAGGAGATCCTGGCCGGACTGCACCAGGAGCCCGAAGACGTCCTGACGACCACCTTCGACCTGGGCCACGACGAGATGGTGCTGGTCAAGGACATCGAGATCGTCTCGCTGTGCGAGCACCACCTGCTGCCCTTCCACGGCGTCGCGCACGTCGGCTACATCCCGGCCGACAGCGGCAAGATCACCGGGCTGTCCAAGCTGGCCCGGCTGGTCGAGGTCTTCGCCCGCCGCCCGCAGGTGCAGGAACGCCTCACCACGCAGATCGCGGACTCCCTGATGCGCATCCTGGAGGCCCGCGGCGCCATCGTGGTGATCGAGGCCGAGCACATGTGCATGTCGGTGCGCGGCATACGCAAGCCGGGCGCCAAGACGACCACCTCGGCCGTACGCGGCCAGCTGCGCGACTCCACGACCCGCTCCGAGGCGATGAGCCTGATCCTGGCCCGCTGAGGCCGCACACGGGCGCCGAGGGGCCGCACACAGGCCCTGAGCCGGTACAGACGCGGGCGGGGCCCGGTGGACATCCACCGGGCCCCGCCCGCGTCGTACGTCGCCCCCTGGGGCGGAGTCGCGCTACGCCTTGAGGTGGCCGCCCATCCACTCCAAGGCGGCGGGTATCTCACGGCGCCAGGTGTTGAAGTTGTGGCCGCCGCTGTCGAGGATGATCGACGCGATCCGGCTCGGGGACTTGGTCTGCTGGATGAACTTCAGCGTGTCCTTGTAGTTCTCCTCGCCCTGCTTGCTGGAGGTGACGAGGAGGTTCACCGGCGGCGCAGGAAGGTTTTTCTGCCGCCACATGAGGTCGTTCTCGCGCTGGAGCTGCTTGCTGCCGCCGAACAGGTCGCCGGTCGTGGCGTCCAGCGGGGCCTTGTACGCGCCGGAGAGGGCCACACCGGTGGAGAACGCCTTCGGGTGGCGCATCGGCATCTTCAGGGCGCAGTAGCCGCCCGTGGAGTCTCCTATGACGCCCCAGTTCTTCGCGTCGGTGCCCACCCGGTATTCGCTGGCGATGCTGTGGCGCACGTCATGGGTGAAGAACGTCTCGGTCTGCGGGCCGTTCGGTATGTCCACGCACTCGGTGTCCCGCGGCGGCGCCACGGTCGGGCGCATCATCACCAGTATGGTCGGCTGCATCTTGTTCTTGCGGACCAGGTCGTGCTGCGTCTGCGGGAAGTGCAGCTTCTTGTAGAGGGCCTGCGCGGTGCCCGGGTAGCCGGTCAGCACCACGGAGGCGGGGAAGCGCTTCTTGGCGTACCTGGCCTGGAAGTACTGCGGCGGCAGATAGACGAACGCCGGGCTGTTGATCTTGGATACTTCGCCCTTGAGCAGGACCTTGTCTATGCGGCCGCCCACATGCGGCGTGGACCCGCCGGGCACGCTGACCTTCTCGCTGCCGAGCATCTTCAGCTTGGTGCCGTTCGGGCCGGTCTCGTAATTGGTCACCACTCCCGGTTCCTGCTCCTTGCCGAACAGGTCCGCCCACGATGCGTAGAAACCGAACGAATTGTTCGCGAAGAGACCGATCGCGGCGAAGATCGACAGCTGCGTGGCCAGCAGCAGGCCGATGCGGCCGAGGACCGTGCGCCAGTTGCGCCGGGACAGGCGCGGCCACAGCCAGATGGTGAGAACAAAGAGTGCTACCGCGAAAAGGACGGCCAGGAGCAGCACTTTTTTGCTGGTGAGACCCATGTGGTGCTTTCTTCCGGGCGGCCGGTCAGCCGGGCCGCAGGTGGAACCCCGGGCCCTGAAACGCCGTCATACAGGGCGCAAAAGTCCAGATGCTGCGACTAAGACTCGCACGTTCTCTCGACCGGGGCGACGGGAAAGTAATGTCTGACAGGCTAGATGGCGAAAAGTCCGGGACGGTTGCGTGGCGTCCGCCACGCTGGCTGCGCGGCCCCCGCCCGGAAAAGGTGCCGCCACTGGTGGGGACGGCCGGCGCGGTCGTCGGGCTGCTCAACCTGGTGGCCGGGCTCTTCCCCCGGTTCCGGCACAGCCGGCTGCATGCGCTGGCGGAGGTCCTGCCGGGCACCGTGAGCGCCCTGGCCGCGGCCTCCTCCATAGTCGTCGGCATCCTGCTCCTGATGCTCGCCCACGGGCTCAAACGGCGTAAGCGCCGCGCCTGGGCGGCGGCCGTCGCGCTGCTCCCGGTGGGCATCGCGGCCCAGCTGGTCTACCGGCACTCCATCGTCGGCGCGGCCCTCTCGCTGGCCCTGCTGGCCTTCCTGGTGCGGCACCGGCGCGCCTTCGAGGCGCTGCCGGACCCGCGCAGCCGGGTGAAGGCCCTGCTGAACTTCGTCGCCCTCGGCGGCATCAGCTTCGGCCTCGGCCTGGTGATCGTGAACTCCCACCCGCACAAGATCGTCGGCGATCCGTCGGTGTGGGAGCGGCTCAAGCACGTCATGTGGGGCCTGTTCGGCTTCGAGGGCCCGGTCCGGTACGTGAACAACGTCGACTACACCGTCGGCTACTCGCTCGGCGCGCTCGGCCTGCTGACCGTCGCCACCACCGCCTACCTGGCCTTCCGCCCCGAGCACCCGGCCGCCCGGCTCACCGAGCAGGACGAGGAGCGGCTGCGCGAGCTGCTGGCCAAGCACGGCGGCCGGGACTCCCTCGGCTACTTCGCGCTCCGCCGCGACAAGGGCGTGGTCTTCTCGCCGACCGGCAAGGCCGCGGTCTGCTACCGGGTGATATCCGGCGTGATGCTCGCCAGCGGCGACCCGATCGGCGACGTGGAGGCGTGGCCGGGCGCCATCGAGCGCTTCATGGAGGAGGCCCGGGCACACTCCTGGACCCCCGCCGTCACCGGGTGCAGCGAGACCGGCGGCCAGGTCTGGACCCGCGAGACCGGCATGGACGCGCTGGAGCTGGGCGACGAGGCGATCGTGGACGTGGCGGACTTCACCCTCACCGGCCGCTCGATGCGCAACGTGCGCCAGATGGTCAAGCGCATCGAGCGCAACGGCTACCAGACCCGGGTACGGCGCGTGCGCGACCTGGAGCCCGAGGAGCTGGCGCGCATCCAGAAGGCCGCCGACGCCTGGCGCGACACCGACACCGAGCGCGGCTTCTCGATGGCGCTGGGCCGCATCGACGCGGACCAGGACGGCGACGCGGTGATCGCCACCGCCCACCTGGCGCCGGCCGAGGGCGAGCAGCCCGGCCCGTTCGGTGACCTGAAGGCGATGCAGCACTACGTGCCGTGGGGCTCGGACGGCATCTCGCTGGAGCTGATGCGCCGCGACCGCGCCGCCGACCCCGGCATGAACGAGCTGCTGATCGTCGCCTCCCTCCAGGCCGCCCCGGACCTCAAGATCAAGCAGGTGTCGCTGAACTTCGCGGTCTTCCGCTCCTCCCTGGAACGCGGCGAGAAGCTGGGCGCCGGCCCGGTCATCCGGATCTGGCGCGGCATGCTGGTCTTCCTGTCCCGCTGGTACCAGATCGAGTCGCTGTACAAGTTCAACGACAAGTTCCGCCCGCGCTGGGAGCCGCGCTTCGTGGTCTTCCGCAACAGCCGGGACATCCCGCGCATCGGCCTGGCCGCCCTCCAGGCCGAGGGGTACCTGGACCTGGGGCTGCCCCGGGCGCTGCGCCGCAGGAAGCCCGCCGAGCCGCGGCCGTGCGCGCACACCCCCGCGCCGATCAGCGCGGACGCGGTCGAGCCCGCCGCGTAGCGGCCGGGTCCGCGGCGCGGGAAGCGCCGCCCCGCCCGTACGCCGCCCGCCCCCGCCCGGGGTGGGTGGCGCCGTACCGCACACGCCTAGGCTGGAGCCATGAGTACCTTGCGCGGCCGGGTGGCCGGACTTCCGGACTGGGACCGCTGCGCGGTGATGGGCGTGGTGAACGTGACGCCCGACTCGTTCTCCGACGGCGGCCAGTGGTTCGACACCGAGCTGGCCGTCAAGCACGGCCTGGACCTGGTCGCGCAGGGCGCCGACCTGGTGGACGTGGGCGGCGAGTCGACGCGGCCCGGCGCGGCCCGGGTGGACGAGGCCGAGGAGCTGCGCCGGGTCGTGCCCGTCGTACGGGAGCTGTGCGCCGCCGGGGTCACGGTGTCCGTGGACACCATGCGGGCCTCGGTCGCCGAGCAGGCCGTCGCGGCCGGCGCGCGGCTGGTCAACGACGTGAGCGCGGGCGCGGCCGACCCGGCGATGGTGCCGGTGGTCGCCGCGGCCGGGGTGCCGTTCGTGGTCATGCACTGGCGCGGCCGGTCCATCGACATGAACAACCGGGCCGTCTACGGGGACGTCGTCACCGAGGTCGTCGCCGAGCTGCGGCAGAGCCTGGACCGGGCGGTGGCCGGCGGCATCGGCCCCGAGCGCATCGTGATCGACCCCGGCCTGGGCTTCGCCAAGGAGGCCGCGCACGACCTCGCGCTGGTCGCGCACCTGGCCCGGCTGCGGGAGCTGGGCCGTCCGCTGCTGGTGGCCGCTTCGCGCAAACGTTTCCTGGGCAGGGTGCTGGCAGGGGACGCGCAGGCGGACCCGCCGCCGGCCCGGGAGCGGGACGCGGCGACGGCCGCGGTGTCGGCGATGGTCGCGCGGGAGGGAGCCTGGGCGGTGCGGGTGCACGAGGTACGGGCCAGCGCGGACGCGGTACGGGTCGCCCGCGCCGTGGAGAGCGCGGCGCAGGTGACGGGCGGGACGAGTGTGACGGGCGCCGCGGACGCGGCGGACGCGACGGGAGCGGTGTGAGTCCACGTACGGACATCGAACTGGTCGAGCAGGCGAACACCGACCTGTACGAGGCCATGGAGCGCGGTGACCACGCGGCCATGTCCGAGATGTGGATGGACGGTCAGGTGAGCGTGGTGCACCCGGGCTGGCCGGTGCTGCGCGGGCGCGGCGAGGTGCTGCGCTCGTACGCCCTGATCATGGCGAACACCGAGTACATCCAGTTCTTCCTGACGGACGTGGAGATCGACGTCCTCGGCGACACCGCGCTGGTGACCTGCACCGAGAACATCCTCAGCGGCGGGCCGGCGGAGGAGGACGGCTCGGTCGGGCCGCTGATCGGCCAGCTGGTCGTGGCGACCAACGTCTTCCGGCGTACGGAAGAGGGCTGGCGGGTCTGGTCGCACCACGGCTCGCCCGTGCTGGCGGATACGGACCAGGACGACGACGGGGACGGGGAAGCCGGTGACGGCGACGGGCCGGGCGCCGGCGGCGTGGGCGGCGGGGTCTGACGCACGTGAAACCCGCGTGAAGTCTTCGCGGAGTTTTGCGGTCGCTGTGTGGTCGTGCCGTGGTGGTGCCGGGCCGTCGGCGGGCCGGTACCGGGGCGGGCGCGAACGGGGCCGTCAGCGGGAAGCGTCAGCAAGGTCGACTTCTGCGCACCCGTTCGAGCCAAGTGCTGTACGGGTAGGGGTGGGACCGCAGGGCCCGGGGTAGTGGCCGCGCGGACGGCTGCTCGGCCGCCCCGGCAACGTCGCCCGGCAGCGGTACGGGGCCTTGCCCATAACCCCCATGGGCAAGCACTGTCGGCACTCGCAGGTAGATTCGATGATGGGGCGGCGTGCCGGACGAGTCTCTGGTCCCCGCCCGGATTTCCGACGATCAGTGGTACCAGAGGTGCCAATGGGACCAGTGGGAGTGTGATTCGCGTGGATCGTGTCGCGCTGCGTGGGCTGAAGGCCAGAGGGCACCACGGGGTCTTCCCCCGGGAACGCGAAGAGGGCCAGACCTTCATCGTGGACCTGGTGCTGGGCCTGGACACCCGCCCGGCGGCGGCGACCGACGACCTCGCGAAGACCGTGCATTACGGCGTCGTCGCGGAGGAGGTCGTGGCCGTCGTCGAGGGCGAGCCGGTCGACCTCATCGAGACGCTCGCGGAGCGCATCGCCGGTCAGTGCCTCAAGCACGAGGGGGTGCAGGAGGTGGAGGTGGTCGTCCACAAGCCGGACGCCCCGATCACCGTCCCCTTTGACGACGTGACCATCACCATCACCCGGAGCCGAGTATGACCAGCAGTGACCCGACCGTTCAGCCGGTGCCCACCTCCGTGGTGGAGCGGGTGGACGCCGCGGACGTGACGCTCTCCAACCCCAAACGCGCCGTGATCTCCCTCGGCAGCAACCTCGGCAACCGCCTGGAGACCATCCAGGGCGCCATCGACGCCCTGGAGGACACCCCGGGCGTGCGGGTCAAGGCCGTCTCGCCGGTCTACGAGACCGAGCCGTGGGGCGTCGACCCGGGCTCCCAGCCCACGTACTTCAACGCGGTGGTGCTCATCAAGACGACGCTGCCGCCCAGCTCGCTGCTGGAGCGCGGGCACGCCATCGAGGAGGCCTTCGAGCGCGTCCGCGACGAGCGCTGGGGCCCGCGCACGATCGACGTCGACATCCTCGCGTATCAGGACGTCGTCTCCGAGGACCCGCTGCTCACCCTGCCGCACCCGCGGGCCCATGAGCGGGCCTTCGTGCTGGTGCCGTGGCACGACGTCGATCCGGAGGCGGAGGTTCCGGGCCGCGGCGCGGTGGTGGAACTGCTCTCGGCGGTCGGCCGCGAGGGTGTGACGCCGCGGGTGGACCTGGAACTGCGGCTGCCGGAGTAGCCGCCCCCGGGAGGGCCGCGCCTGCCGGACAGCGGCCCTGGAACCGTGACTGCGGGCAGTCGTCAAGAGTCCGGCACAGGTACGAGAACGAAAGCACGAGGGGCGAGCGCTCGGTGAAGCAGCTACACATCAAGGTGCTGGTCGGGCTGTTCCTGGCGGCCGGGGTGCTGGCGTGGGCCGGCGCCCGGCTGTGGGACGCCCTCGGCACGCTGCCCAGCGTGCCGCTGGCGGCCCCCGTCGTGCTGGCCCTGATCGCCGCCGTACTGGCCGCCACCGCGCTGTCCCTGCGCTCCCGTCTGAACGCCCAGCGCGCCCGGGAGCCCGGCGCCAAGGGCGTCGATCCACTGGTCGCCGCCCGCGCCGTCGTCTTCGGCCAGGCGAGCGCCCTGGTGGCCTCCCTGGTGGCGGGTCTGTACGGGGGCGTCGGCGTCTTCCTGCTGACCGCCGGGCTGGACGTGGAACCGCGCCGCGACCAGGCCATCTACGCCGGGTTCGCGGTGCTGGCGGCTGCCGCGGTGGTGGTGGCCGCCATCTTCCTGGAGCGGGTGTGCAAGCTTCCGGAGGACGACGACGAGACGGGGGGCGCGAGCCCGGCGTAGGCGGGGCGGTGGCGTACGGCCGGCCGTCCGGCCGACGGCCTGATCCGGCGGCCGGACCCGGCCCGCCACCCTTCCCCTCCCGCGCTCCGTACGGCTACGCGCCGGGCACGCTCTCCACCACGACGTCCTCCCGGTCCACCCGGCCCGCGTCCGCTGCCGTGGACCGCCGCAGCGCGGCGTGCAGCCCCGCGGGCGTCAGGACGCCGAGGAAGCGGTCGCCGTCCAGCACCGCGATCCACCCCGCGTCGTGCTGGAGCATCGTGCTGAACGCCTGCTTTAGCGGTGCGCCGAGCGGCAGCCACGCGTCCATGCGCCGCGCGTGGTCCCGTACTTCCGCACCGGCCTTGCCCGCCCCACCGGCCCCACCGGTGCCGGCGGCCAGGCCGGCGCCGGACACCCACCCGTGCAGGTCCCCGTCCGCGTCGAGCACCACGGCCCACGCCGCGCCCTCCTCGGCCAGCCGCGCGGCGGCCCGCGCCGCGTCGTCGTCGAGCCGGACCACCGGCGGCTGCTCCAGGTCGCCGGTCTCGATGGGGGTGACCGAGAGCCGCTTGAGGCCGCGGTCGGCGCCGACGAACTCCGCGACGTACGGGGTGGCCGGCGCGCCCAGCACCGTGGCCGGGGTGTCGAACTGCTCGATGCGTCCCGTGCCGTACACCGCGATGCGGTCCCCGAGCCGGACCGCTTCCTCGATGTCGTGGGTGACGAAGAGCACCGTCTTGTGGAGCGTGGACTGCAGGCGCAGGAACTCCGTCTGGAGGTGTTCGCGGACGACCGGGTCGACCGCGCCGAACGGCTCGTCCATCAGCAGGACGGGCGGGTCGGCGGCCAGCGCGCGGGCGACGCCGACGCGCTGCCGCTGCCCGCCGGAGAGCTGTTCGGGGTAGCGGTCCCCGTACCGCGCGGGGTCCAGGCCGACCAGTTCGAGGAGTTCGGCCGCGCGGTCCCGGGCCTTCTTGCGCTGCCAGCCGAGCAGGTGCGGGACGGTGGCGGTGTTGTCCAGCACGGTCTTGTGCGGGAAGAGGCCGACCTGCTGGATGACGTAGCCGATGCGGCGCCGCAGCTCGACGGGATCGATGGCCGATATGTCCGCGCCGTCCAGGTATATGTGACCGCTCGTCGGCTCGATGAGCCGGTTGACCATCTTCATCGTCGTGGTCTTGCCGCAGCCCGACGGCCCGACGAGGGTGACCAGCTCGCCCTCCGCGACCTCGAAGGAGAGGTCGTCGACGGCGGTGGTGCCGTCGGCGTAGCTCTTGGTGACGTGCTCGAAGCGGATCATGGTGGGTTCCCCCAGTGTGAACGGTCGCCGGCCGGGCAGGCGCAGGGCGCTCCTCGGCTGATACCCGCGGCATCCGTTCCGTCGCAGGCGTCTTGTCACGACTGGATGGCGGGCCGGTTGGATTGTCAGTGGTGGGGGATAGGGTCGCAGACAGTCACCGAAAATGTGAGCGACAGGGCGGGGGAGGTGACCGCGGGTGAGTGCGCAGAGCTGCCTGGAGGCGAACGACTGGATCTGCGGTGAGTATGTCCGGACGCGCAGCCGGGAGTTGCTGGACGCGACCGTCCAGCATGTGGGCATCACGCTGGTGTCCGTCGTCATCGGGCTGCTGATCGCCTTCCCGCTGGCGCTGGTGGCCCGCCGCTGGCGGGCCGCCGCGGGCCCGGTCCTCGGACTGACGACGATTTTGTACACGGTCCCGTCGCTGGCGATGTTCGCCCTGCTGACACCGGTCTTCGGGGTCTCGGCGGCGGTGGTCGTCACCGGCCTCGTGCTGTATTCGCTGACGATCCTCGTGCGCAACATCCTCGCCGGGCTGGAGTCCGTGCCGCAGGAGGTGCGCGAGGCGGCCCGCGGCATGGGGTACGGCCCGGTGAAGCTGCTGCTCGGCGTCGAACTGCCGCTGGCGCTGCCCGCGTTGACGGCCGGGCTGCGCATCGCGACGGTGTCGACGGTGGCGATGACGACGATCGGCGCCGTGGTGGGCTACGGCGGCCTCGGCAACCTCATATCCAGCGGCATGGAGGGCTTCTTCAAGGCGGAGGTGCTCACCGCCTCGGTGCTGTGCGTCCTGCTGGCGGTGGTCGCGGACCTCCTGCTCCTCGGCCTCCAGCGGCTGCTGACGCCGTGGACCCGGGCGCAGGCGCGGGCGCGCTCCCGGGCCCGGCGCGCGCGGCGGGCCGCGGGACGGGCGAAGAAGGCGGTGGTCTGAGGCGATGGACGCGATAACGGGCGCGTGGGACTGGCTGGCGGCCCCGGCCAACTGGGCGGGCGAGAAGGGGGTGTGGCACCGCCTCGGCGAGCACGTCTACCTCAGCGCGATGTGCCTGGCGATCTCCTGCCTGATAGCCCTGCCGGTCGCCCTGTACCTGGGCCACATCGGCAAGGGCGGGGCGCTGGCGGTCAACATCTCCAACGTGGGGCGCGCGGTGCCGACGTTCGCCGTGCTGGTCCTGCTGACGCTCAGCCCGCTGGGTACGGCGGGGGACTGGCCGACGATCATCGCGCTGGTGCTGTTCGCGGTGCCCCCGCTGCTGACCAACGCGTATGTGGGCATGCGGGAGGCCGACCGGGACGTGGTCGAGGCGGCGCGCGGGATGGGCATGTCCGGGCCGCAGTTGCTGCTGCGGGTCGAGGTGCCGCTCGCCTACCCGATGATCATGACGGGGCTACGGTCGGCCGGTGTCCAGGTGGTCGCCACGGCCACGCTGGCCGCGCTCGCCGGCGGTGGCGGCCTGGGCCGCATCATCACCGCCGGGTTCGGCAACTACAACACGCCGCAGGTGGTGGCGGGCGCGGTGCTCGTGGCCGTACTGGCGCTGGTGGTCGAAGGACTGCTGGTGCTGACGGACAAGGTCTTCGACCCGATGCGCCGGGGCCGGAGCCGGGCGCGGAAGTCCCGTACGCCGGCCGATGACGCGGCCCCCGCCGGGAGCCCCGCGTGAGCCCGTACGGGCACGCCGGCCGGCCCGGCAGCGGGCCCCGCGCCGGGACGGGCCCGGCAGTGGGCCTTTCGCCGGGACGGCCCCGACCTCTGGGCTCGCACCCGGCGGGACGGCCACGGCTTCCGGGGCTCGCACACGGACTTTTTCCCTCTCTCCTCCTTGGATGGTGAACCGGTATGAACCACGACCCGAACAGCCAGCGCCCCAGCCACCGCCCCCACCGCGGGCGCAGGCCGTCCCGTACGGCGCGGGCCGTGCTCGTCGCGGGCGCCGTGGCCGCGCTGGCGGGCGGGCTGGCGGCCTGCGGCGGGAAGAGCCTGGAGGAGAAGGGCGGCGCGCAGAGCGGTGGCGGAAAGGGGGACATCGTCATCGGGTCGGCCGGTTTCACCGAGTCGAAGGTGCTCGCCGAGATGTATTCCAAGATCCTCAACGATGCGGGATACCACGCGACCGTCAAGACGCTCGCCAATCGCGAGCTGTACGAACCGGCGCTGGAGAAGGGCCAGATCGACGTCGTACCGGAATATGCCTCGACGCTCGCCGAATTCCTCAACGCCAAGAAGAACGGCCCCGACGCGAAGCCCGTCGCCTCCAGCGACATCGACAAGACGGTCGCGGCCCTGAAGGCGCTCGCCGCGCCCCGCGGACTGAAGGTGCTGCCGGCCGGTGCGGCGACGGACCAGAACGCGTTCGCGGTGACCAAGGAATTCGCCGACCGCCACCGGCTGAAGACGCTCTCCGATCTCGGCCGGTCCGGGCAGAAGGTCAGGCTGGCGGCGGGCGAGGAGTGCGAGACGCGGCCGTTCTGCAAGCCGGGCCTGGAGAAGGTCTACGGCATAGACGTGACCGGCATCGACCCCAAGGGCGTCGGCACCACGCAGGCCAAGCAGGCGGTCAAGGACGGCACGGACCAGATGGTGCTGACCACGACGACGGACGCCACGCTCGGCAACTTCGGCCTGGTGCTGTTGAAGGACGACAAGAAGCTGCAGAATGCCGACAATGTGCTGCCCGTGGTGAATGCCAAGAGCGCCGGTGACAAGGAGATCGAGGCGGCTCTCGGCAAGCTCAGGGACAAGCTGACGACCGCCGATCTGATCGACCTGAACCGCAAGGTCGACGCGGAACGGCAGAAGCCGGCGGATGTCGCGAGCGCATATCTGGAGTCGAAGGGACTGGCGGAGAAGTAACCACCGGGAAACGAAGCGGCGGGCGGGGCCCCATAGGTCCCGCACGCACGGTAAGTTTCAGGCCATGCCACGAGGACGCCACCGCCATTCGCCACCCCTGCACCGGCTTCTTCCTCCCGTGACGGTCGCCGGTGCGTCCCTAGCCTGCGCCTCGGGCGCCTGGCTCGTCGGTGATGACCTGGCCCGGAGTGTGTTCGCCACGGGCGCGGCGGCCGCCGCGGTCACCGGTTCCGTACTGCTGCGCGCATGGGACCGTACGGCGGGCAAGAGCGTCGCCGAGCTGAAGAACGCCCGGGTGCGGGACGAGTGGAAGACCGACGAGCGGATAGCCGAGCTCGAAACGGACCTGGAGGAGTCCCGCGCGGTACGCGGCAAGCTGGACACCAAGCTGCGGGCCAAGCGTGCCGAGCTGGCCCGGCTGCGCAGCGAGCACGCCGAGCTGCTGCGCCGCTACGCCACCGCCGAGACCGAGCGGGCCAGCGCGCTGGAAGGCCGCCGGCTGCTCGCGATCGAGGCCGGCACCCCTGCCCGGGAGCTGACGGCCGGGGCCGTGGCGGACCCGGCCGGGAACGTGCCGGGCGCGCTCACCGCGGTGCTGTACCACCGGGCGGCGGAAGCGCTGCGGCAGCTGCCGCGCAATGCGGCCCGCCAGGCCGAGAGCGCGCAGGCCCGGGACGGTGAGGACGGCCCGGGGAATTCCGTGGCGGCCACGGAGCCCTCGGCCGCGCCCGGCCGCCCCCGTACGGCCGCCGCCTCGCAGCCGACCGTTCCGCGTCGGCCCGGCTCCCCTGCGGAGTCCGCCGCCGCGCAGCCTGCCGACCCGTCGCCCGCCGACGCGAAGACGGATCAGGCTCCCGGCCGCGACGGCGGTGCTTCCGGCCGTACGGCCTCCGGCCAGGGGCAGGACGCCCTCGGTGCGGACGCCGTTCCCGGTGACGGGAGCCCCGATGGCGCCCGGGAGGCCGCCGAGGCTGCCGCCGACGCGCCGGAAGCCGCACAGCAGGCCGCGCGGGTGGCGCCGGGCCTGCGGCCGGTCCCGGCCGCGGCGGCCGTCGTCGCGCCCGTCCAGACCCCGCGGCTGCCCGCTTCCCGCGTGCAGGGCGGCTTCGACTTCTTCGGTACGGCCACCGGCACCGGAGCCGTACGGAGCACCGCCGCGCAGACCGGTCCGGGTACGCCGAACGGTGCGGGTAAGGGCCTGCCGTCGGCCGTGCCGCGGCGGTCGAAGCCGGTCCGGCGGCTGGAGGAGGACCTGGCCGACGTGGTCGGGGACGAGGCGGTCGCCGAACAGTCGGCGCTCGGCCGGGCCCGCACGACGGACGAGGTGCGGGCCGAGGCCGGGCGGCAGCCCGGTGACGGCCGGCAGTCCGGCGAAGGGCAGAAGCCCGGTGACGGCCGGTCAACCGGTGACACCGGGGTGGCGGAGCCGGCTGCTGAGGCGGCGGACGGCGATGCGGCTGCGGACGCGGAAGCGGGTGCGGAAGCTGAAGCGTCCGGTCCGGACTCCGGCGACGGAGAGGTCATCGACCTGACCGCGCACGACGAGACCGAGCAGATCGACATGGCGGAGCTGCGCAGCGCGGTCTCCTCCTGATCGTTCCGTACTGATCGTCCCGTGCCCGGCGCGCGAGCTTCGGGGCCACGATGCGCCCGGCGATGGTGCCCCTGCCTTCGCCGCCCTCATACGGCGGCAGGCGGGCCCACTGCCGGGCGCATCGACGTGACCGGCCCGTTTCCGGGCGCGTCAGCGTGACCGGCGGTCCGTCGCCGGGCGGGCCCGGTGGGCTGCCCGGCCCCCGCCCCGGCCCCGGTGGACCGCCGTCATCACGGCGGCGGCCAGGGCGAACCCGGCGGCCACCCACGGCAGGCGGGCCGCTCCCACCGTCTCCACGCCGATCCCGCCCAGGCCGCCCGCCAGGGACACGGCCAGGTAGATGGCGGCCGCGTTGAGGGAGACCACCACCGCCTGCGCCTGAGGGGCGAGCGCGGCGATCCGGTGCTGCTGCGGTGTGGTCACCGAGAACGACACCCATCCGGACACCGCCACCGCGACCAGCGCGGCGGGCAGCCACTCCCTGCTCAGCGGCACCAGCCCGAAGACGACGGTGAGCGCGAGCGCGGCAGCGAGGACCACCCGCCGCGGGCCGAAGCGGTCGGCCAGGTGCCCGGCGACGAGGTTCCCCGCCGTACCGCAGACGCCGAAGACCAGCAGCAGTACCGCCGCCAGGCCGCTGTCCGTGTCGCCGCCGCTCGCGCCGTGGCCGAGCACGGGCGCGTAGACGGCGCTGATGTACTCGAACGGCATGTAGATCGCGACGAAGACCACGACGGTGGTGGCGAGCACGTACAGGATGCTCCGGTCCGCCAGCGGTGCGAGCCGGCGGCGCAGGCCGCGCGGTGTGTCGATGCGGATGCGCGGCAGACGGGCGGCGAGCAGCGGTACGACGAGCAGGGGCAGCACGGTGACCAGCCACATCGTGGTGCGCCAGCCGTACGCGCCGCCGACGGCGGTGCCGAGCGGCGCCCCGAGGACCAGCGCGGAGGTCAGCCCGGTGTTCACCAGGGCGAAGGCCCGGCCGCGTGCTGCCTCGCCCGCGAGGGCGGCGGCGGTGGCCGAGGCGTTCGGGGTGTAGAGCGCGGCACCGGCCGCCGCGACGACGCGGGCGGCGAGGGCCAGCGGATAGGTGGGGGCCAGGGCGGTGGCCGCGTTGCCGAGCGCGAAGACGAGCAGCGCGGTGATCAGGACCGTGCGCCGGGACCAGCCGGCGGTGCACGCCGCCAGCAGGGGCGAGAGCAGCGCGTACCCGATGGCGAACGTGGTGACGAGCTGTCCGGCGGCGCCGAGCCCGATGTGCAGGTCGGCGGCGATGCTCGGGAGCACACCGGCGATCACGAAGGCGTCGGTGCCGACGACGAACGTGCCCAGGGCGAGCACCGCGCCGTGGAAGCGCCAGTTCCCGGCGGGCGCGGCGGACGCGTCCGGTGGGGACGCCGTGTCCGGGGCGGGTGGTGTGGACGGGGCAGGTGATACGTCGAGCGCGATGGGAGCGGCTGACGTGACTGGTGTGACCGGCGCGACCGGTGTGGCCGGTGCGCACGACGGCGGGTGGGACGGGCTGTTGCGGGGCATGCGAAGCTCCGGCTCAGTAAATGGTACCGATCAGTACCGTCTGCTGGGATGGCGAGACGGTACCGATCGGTTCCATCTGAGGTCAAGATTGGTTATCGTGGCCGCATGCCGACCAACGCCCGCGAACGGCTCGTCAGGGCAGCCGAGGAGCTCTTCTACGCCGAGGGCATCCGTGCCGTCGGCGTCGAGCGGCTGCTCGCCACCTCGGGAGTGGGCCGGGCCTCGTTCTACCGGCACTTCGCGAGCAAGGACGACCTGGTCGTGGCCATGATCGACGGCTACGGCCGACGCTGGTTCGACTGGCTGCACGCCGCGGTCGCCGAGCGCGGCGGCACGCCGCTCGCCCTCTTCGACGCACTCGCCGCGCGCTTCGAGTCCGACGACTACCGCGGCTGCGCCGCCATCAACACGATGGTCGAGATCGCGGACCCGGCCAGCCCCGCGCACCGCGCGGCCGCCGCCCACAAGCACACGCTGACCGCGTACGTCGCCGAACTGCTCACCGCCGACGGCTACACCGGCGGCACCCGGGAACTCGCCGAACAGCTCGTCCTGCTGATCGACGGCGCCCAGGTCACCGCCCTGCGCGAGCGCTCGGCGGCCCCCGCCCACCGCGCCAAGGCGGTCGCGACCGCCCTCCTGTCGGCCGCGTGACGCTCCCCGGTGGCGCGCTTCCCCGCAACCGCCGTACGGCTCACCGCGAACGGCGGTCTAGGAAGGAGAGCGGGCTCCTCTCGGGCGCGAACGGTATTCCGGTCCTGTGGGCCCGATAGAGGATCAGCAGCGACTCGCCCAGGAAGCTGACCCCGATGGTGAGCTGGGTGGGGCGGGCGTACGGGTGCATGCCCAGGTGCTCGGCGAGGGCGCCGTAACCGGCGGAGACCAGCAGTGACGCGATGACGACGGCGAACGTGCGGCCGGTGTAGCGCTGCCACAGGGCGCCGTCCTTCTCGCCGAGGCGGACCAGGCCGCCGCGTACGGCGCCGAGCGCGAAGCCGAGGAAGGCGCCGGGGATCACCCAGGCGAGGTCGGTCCCCGTCACGTTGTCGGCCTTGGCGATGAAGGCGATGCCGAGTCCGGTGAGGACGACCGGGCCGGCGAAGAGTTCGCGGACGTTGACCGGTTCGCCCCACAGCCGCTTGACGATCACGATGACGAGTACCGCGACGATGATCGCCGCGAGCAGCCAGCCGTTCACTGTTCCCCCTGGGTGTGCTCCGGTGGGCGCGGGTGGCCCACTTTTTAGCTCGCTCGTGCTAAAAAAATAATTTAGCTCGGTCGTGCCACAATGGCAATATGCCGAAGATCGTTGACCCCGCGGCCCGGCGCCGGGCCGTCGCCGACGCCGTGCTGCGCGTGATCGGCCGGGAGGGGGTGGAAGGCGCCTCGCTGCGCAACGTCGCCGAAGAGGCCGGACTGGCGATCGGATCGGTGCGGCACTACTTCCGCGACCACGACGAGCTGCTGCTCTTCACGATGCGGGAGCTGAGTACGCGCATCGATCACCGCGTACGCGCCCACGTGGACCGCCTGCTCGACCCGGCGGCGCGGGACGAGCGCCCGGTGCGGGTCGAGGAGCTGATCGGCGAGTTCCTCGCGCTGGACGAGGGGCGGCGCCAGGAGGCGGTCCTGTGGCTGGCGTTCTGCGGAGCGGCCCGTACCCGCCCGGAGCTGCGGGCGTGCGCGGTGGAGATGGAAGCCGGGCTGCGCGATCTGCTGGCGCGGGTGCTGCGCGAGGCGCAGGAATCCGGCGCCCTGCCCGCCGGCCTGGACGTGGACCTGGAGTGCCTGCGCCTGTCCGCCCTGCTGGACGGGCTCAACCTGCGGGCGATGCTGGAGCCGGAGTATGTCACTCCGGAAGCCCAGCGCACGGTCCTGCGGCGGCATCTCCAGGGGCTCCGGGCGACGCCTCGGTGATGCGTGTGATCCGGTCGACGGGGCGGGTGCGGCGGAGTTCCCGTGCCACGTACGAGGGGTGACGGTCGGCCGTAATCCGGTCGACGGGCCGACGCGCGTTCGGCAGCATTCCGTCATGGAACAGCTTCGCCCACCTCAGGGGTTCCGCTACTGGCCCCCGCACGGAATCCGCATCCGCACGCCGCGCCTGGAACTGCGCCTGCCCGACCTCGCGTTGCTGGACGAGCTGGCCGCGCTCGCCGCGGACGGTGTGCACGACCCGGCGCAGATGCCGTTCAGCGTGCCCTGGACGGACGTGCCCCCGGAGGAGCGCGGGCGCTCGGCCTTCCAGCACCTGCTCGGCACGATCGCGGAGTGGCGGCCGGAGCGCTGGACGCTGGGCCTCGCCGTGACCCGGGACGGCAAGCCGGTGGGGTTGCAGGACATCGGCGCCGAGGACTTCGGGGTGACCCGGGAGGCGGGAACCGGCTCCTGGCTGGGGCTGGCCCACCAGAACCAGGGCATCGGTACGGAGATGCGCGCGGCCGTCCTGCACTTCGCCTTCGAACGGCTCGGCGCGCACGCCATGACCTCCGCCGCGATGTCGGACAACGCCCGGTCCCTGGCGGTGTCGCGCAAGCTCGGGTACGTACCGGACGGCGTGCAGGTCATCGCGGTGCGCGGGCAGGCGCGGACGCTGCGGCGGCTGCGGCTGGACCGGGCGCGGTGGGAAGCGCACCGGACGGTGCCGGTCGAGGTGGAGGGGTGGACGGAGGAGTGCCGGGCGCTGTTCGGGGCGTAAGGCGAGCCGGGCGCTGTTCGGGCATGAGGAGTCGAGGGGTGTCGAGGGGCGAGGGGCCGAGGGCCGAGGGGCGCGAACGGCGTGCGGGTGGGTGCGGGGCCCGGACGAGCGCCGGGCGAGCGCTGTTCCCGTACGGGTACGCTGGCGCCCGTCTTGATCAGGGCGGGCGCGCACCGTACTACGGGTACGCGCGGGCGCCCGGCGACCGCGGGGGTGACCAGTGGCCGGAGCAGTCACCAGGAAAGCGGCCGGAAGAACGGCCGGAAGAACGGCCAGGAGCGTGCCCGGGAGAGCGGCCGGGCCGGTGACGCGGACGGCGCCGGCGGCCGTGCTCGCCGCCGTGGCGCTCGTCGGCGCGGGCTGCTCGGCGGCGCCCGGGACCACGGCGCAGCCGGAACCGAAGCCCACGCCCTCCAGGACCGCACCCGCCTGCCCCGAGGACGGCGTCGTCATCAAGGGGTCGCGGGTGGACGCCGCGATGGGCACGCGCGCGATGGGCATCACCTTGACCAACTGCGGCACCCATCCGTACCGGCTCGACGGCTACCCGGGCGTCCGCGTCCTCGACGAGCACCGCAAGCCGCTGGACGTGAAGATCGGCCACGGCTCGGACATCGTGGACGACGTCGGACCCGAGCCGCTGACGCTCAAGCCGGGCGAGCACGCCAGGGCCGTACTGATGTGGCGCAACCGGGTCACGGACGTGACGGGCCCCGCCGTGAACGGCGCGTTCCTGGCGCTCACCCCGGCAGAGGGCGGCGGCCGTCCGCAGACGGTCCGCGAACTGATCGATCTGGGCTCCACCGGCAAGCTGGGCGTCACGGCCTGGCACCGGGAGGGCCCGAAGCCGCGCAGGTAGCGCGGCACCGCACGCCCCGGACCGCCCCGGCCGCCCGCTACTTGTCGATGTCGCCCACCACGAAGAACAGCGAGCCGAGGATGGCGACCATGTCGGCGACGAGCGTGCCCGGCAGCAGCTCGGTCAGCGCCTGGATGTTGTTGTACGAGGCGGAGCGGAGCTTGAGGCGGTACGGGGTCTTCTCGCCCTTGGAGACGAGGTAGTAGCCGTTGATGCCGAGCGGGTTCTCGGTCCAGGCGTAGGTCGCGCCCTCGGGCGCCTTGAGGACCTTCGGCAGACGCTGGTTGATCGGGCCGGGCGGCAGCTCGGCGATCCGGTCCAGGCAGGCGTCGGCCAGCTCCAGGGAGTTGTGGGTCTGCTCCAGGAGGCACTCGAAGCGGGCCAGGCAGTCGCCCTCCTCGCGGGTCACCACCTTGAGCGTGTCCTGGAGACCGGCGTACGCCAGGTACGGCTCGTCGCGGCGCAGGTCGAAGTCGACGCCGGAGGCGCGGGCGATCGGCCCCGACACCCCGTACGCGTGCACCGCCTCGCGGCTCAGGACGCCGATACCGCGGGTACGGCCGCGGAAGATCTCGTTGCCCAGGACCAGCCGGTCGAAGACGTCCATCCGGGAACGCACCTCGGAGACGGCGTGCCGGGCGCGGCCGAGCCAGCCGGCCGGCAGGTCCTCCTTGAGGCCGCCGACGCGGTTGAACATGTAGTGCATGCGCCCGCCGGAGATCTCCTCCATCACGTTCTGCAGCTCTTCGCGCTCGCGGAAGGCGTGGAAGACGGGGGTGATGCCGCCCAGCTCCAGGGGGTAGGAGCCGAGGAACATCAGGTGGTTCAGGACCCGGTTCAGCTCGGCGAGGAGCGTACGGGTCCACACGGCGCGCTCGGGGACCTCCATGCCGAGCATCCGCTCCACGCCGAGGACCACGCCCAGCTCGTTGGAGAAGGCCGACAGCCAGTCGTGGCGGTTGGCGAGCATGATGATCTGCCGGTAGTCGCGCGCCTCGAAGAGCTTCTCGGCGCCGCGGTGCATATAGCCGATCACGGGCTCGGCGTGCTGGATGCGCTCGCCGTCCAGGACGAGGCGCAGCCGCAGCACGCCGTGCGTGGAGGGGTGCTGCGGGCCGATGTTCAGCACCATGTCGGTGCTTTCCGCCGCGCCGCCGATGCCGACCGTGGTCTCCGTCATGGGGACAGTCTTGCAGTTCGGTCCCGTGGGGGGAGGCTGTGGTCGGGGGCAGCGGGGCCGGGACCGGGCCGGGCGGTCAGAGGGTGAGCAGGCCCGTACAGCTGCCGCCGACCGGTTGCAGCAGCCAGCCGAAGGAGCCCAGGCCCGCCGGGTCGGTCAGCTCGGCCGCCGCGCCCGCCGAGCCGAGCGCCCGTACGTAGGCGGCGGGGTCGCTGGACGCGAGGGCGAGCGGCGGGCGGCTGCCGTCGATGCCGAGGGCGTGCAGCGCCTGCCGCTGGGTGAGGTGCTCGGCGCCGGGGCCGGCGCAGGCGTCCAGGGCGACGTGGGCGGTGATGTCGCAGCTGCCGTCGGGTACGGGGTGCACCTCGCGGCCGTCGCGGAAGCCGGTGAGGGTGCCGAAGGGCGGGCGTGCGTCGCGAAAGTGCGCGTAGTCGGCGGTGGCGGCGAGCCCCGCGCGCAGCACACGCACGGCGCGGGACCAGGCCGCGTCCCGGGGGCGGCCGATCTCGGCGCGCAGCCCGGTGGCGGGGGCCTGGTCCGGGGCGGCGCCCGGCAGGGGCCACCACCGGGCGAGCCACTCGGCGTCCGCGCCGGTGACCGGGTCGCCGAGCCGCTCGGTGCCGTCCGGCCGGACCAGCACGTGCCGCGGCACGCCGTCCGCGTCGGTCTCGGCGACGTCGACGGGGACGTTGTCCAGCCACTCGTTGGCGAAGAGCAGACCCGTCAGGGACCCGGGCGCGGGCAGCTCGGCTCGCCAGGTGATGCGGGCATCGAGGCCGGCGGGCCGGGGGGCGCGTTCGACGGCGTACGGGCGCACGCGGGCGCGCACCGGCTCGGGGAGCGCCGCCAGTACGCCGGTCAGCAGCTCGCCGCGCCCGGCGCCCACGTCCACCAGCGCCAGCTCCGCCGGACCGCCCAGTGCCGCATCGACCCGGCACAGCAGGCTGGCCAGCGCCTCGGCGTACAGCGGAGAAACATGCACGGACGTACGGAAGTGGCCGGCCGGGCCCGGTCCGTCACCGCTGGTGTAGAAGCCGCCGGGGCCGTACAGGGCCCGTTCCGTCGCGTCCCGCCAGCCGCACCAGTCCTGTGTCACCGCACCACGGTACGCGGGACCGGGCGGGCGTCCACGGTGGGGGACACGGCGACCGGGACCACGGTCTCGGCCCTGTCTCCACCTTGCGGAGTACACCCGTCCCCCAGGATCGCCCGTCCGGTTGACCCGTACACCTATACGCTCTGCCTACGCTGGGTGACGTGCAGCGTCTCTACGACTTCTTCCGCAGGCATCCGACCGGGGTGGACACCTTCTGGGCGGTCCTCCTGTTCGGCTTCAACTGCCTGGCGCTGGTGGCGTCGGTGGATGCGCAGAGCGACCTGAGGACGGGTGCCGACGCCCTCGTCGTCATCGCGATGTGCCTGGTCGTCGCGCTGCGGCGGAAGGCGCCCGGGAAGATGCTGCTGCTGTCGGTCGTGGTCGGGCTCTGCCAGGTCGCGTTCGGCGTCCAGCCCAGCCCGGCCGATTTCGCCATGCTGGTGATCATTTACACGGTCGCCTCGGGCACCAGCCGCTGGGCATCGCGCACCGCCCTCGTCGGCGCCCTGCTCGGCCCGCCGCTCTACGGCGTCCGCACCGCCCAGGGTGAGGCCCTGCCCCGCAGTCTGTGGGAAGGGCTGTTCATCATGGGCCTGTTCACCGTCCCCTTCGTCCTGGCGTGGGTGCTCGGCGACTCGGTCCGTACCCGCCGCGCGTACTGGGCCCAGCTGGAGGAGAAGGCCGCCCGCCTGGAGAAGGAGCGCGAAACGCAGTCGCGGATCGCGGTGGCCGCCGAGCGCGCCCGGATCGCCCGCGAGCTGCACGACGTCGTGGCGCACAACGTCTCCGTGATGGTGGTCCAGGCCGACGGCGCCGCGTACGTCCTGAACACCGCGCCCGAACAGGCCAAACAGGCACTGGAGACGATCTCCGGCACCGGCCGGCAGGCACTGGCCGAGATGCGCCGCCTGCTCGGCGTGCTGCGCACCGGCGAACAGCCCGAGAGCGGCGAGTACGTGCCGCAGCCCGGCGTCGAGCAGCTGGCCGACCTGATCGACCAGGTACGGGGAGCCGGGCTGCCGGTCGACTTCCAGGTCGCGGGCGAGCCGCGTCCGCTGCCCAGCAGCGTCGAGCTGACCGCGTACCGCATCGTGCAGGAAGCGCTGACGAACACCCGTAAGCACGGCGGCCCGGACGTCGGCGCCACGGTCCGCCTCTCCTACCAGGACAGCGAGCTGGACCTGCTGGTCGAGGACGACGGACGGGGCGCCCAGCACGAGCTGTACGCGGGCGGCGGGGCGGACGGCCTCGGCCACGGGCTGATCGGCATGCGCGAACGCGTCGGCATGGTCGGCGGCAGCCTGGACGCGGGGCCGCGGCCGGGCGGCGGCTTCCGGATCAGCGCGGTACTGCCGCTGAAGTCGGGGCAGTGAGCGGGGCGTCGGCTGGGGCGGTTCGCTCCGCCCCTGCCAGCAGGGCCGCTCCGTCCCCTGGCAGCGGGGCCGCTCCGTCCCCTGGCGGTAGGGCCGCTTCGCCGCCGCCATCGGACTGCTGCCCGGCCGCCCGCTGCGGTCACCTCCGGCACCCCGCCCGCTCCACCGCCCGTTCCGTACGTTCTTGCGCTCCGTACCCTGGTGCCGCGCCGTCGACGGCCGGCCTCCCCGGCGCCGGGACGACCGGCTCCACCACCAGCTCCGCCGTTGAAAGGGACCTCCTGCCATGACTGTCCGCGTGATGATCGTCGACGACCAGGTGCTGCTGCGGACCGGTTTCCGCATGGTGCTGGCCGCACAGCCCGACATGGAGGTCGTCGCCGAGGCCGGTGACGGGGTGGAGGCCCTGGAGGTGCTGCGGTCCACCAAGGTCGACGTCATCCTGATGGACGTCCGCATGCCGCACCTGGACGGTGTGGAGACCACCCGCCGTATTTGCGCGGGCGGGCAGAAGGAGGACGCGCCCAAGGTGCTCATCCTGACCACCTTCGACCTGGACGAGTACGCCTTCTCCGCGCTCAAGGCGGGGGCCAGCGGCTTCATGCTCAAGGACGTGCCGCCGGACGAGCTGCTGGCCGCGATCCGCGCGGTCCAGAGCGGGGACGCGGTGGTCGCCCCCTCCACCACCCGCCGCCTGCTGGACCGCTTCACGCCGATGCTGCCGACGACCGCCGCCGAACCGGTCCGCCCGGAGCTGGGGCGGCTCACCGAGCGCGAGCGGGAGGTGTTGCTGCTGGTCGCGCAGGGTCTCTCGAACGGTGAGATCGCGGCCCGGCTGGTGCTGTCGGAGGCCACGGTCAAGACCCACGTGGGCCGCATCCTCACCAAGCTGGAACTGCGCGACCGGGTGCAGGCGGTGGTGCTCGCGTACGAGACGGGGCTCGTACGGGCCGGGGGCGGCGCGGGCGCATAGCGTTCCGGAACATCACGGCGGCGGGCCCGGAAGGGCACGTACCGGTACGGGGAGGGGCGGGGACGTAGGTCCGCGGAGCCGCGCAAACCTGCGAAAACCCGCCCTGAGCTGCGGAAATAGCCGATACTGAGAGGCGTGGACACACCGCCAAACGGTAGGAGCGCATCCATGGCAGCCATCCCCGCCGCCCCGTCGGCCGACTCTCATCCCCACTTCCCCGCGTCGTTGCTGCACGACCTGATGTACGGCCACATCTACGCGTCCGCGCTGCGCGCCGTCGCACTCCACGGCATAGCGGACCTCTTGGCCGACGGCGCGCGGTCCGCCGAGGAACTGGCCGAACGGTCCGGTACCCGTGCCGTTCCGCTGCGCCGCATCCTGCGGCTGCTCGCCGCGCGCGGCCTGTTCAGCGAGAACGCGGACGGTACCTTCGGCCTGACGGAGGCCGGGACGGCGCTGCGGACCGGCGTGCCCGGCTCCCGGCACGCCGGGGTCATGCTGTTCACCGACGAGATGTACCGCCGTTCCGCGGACTGCCTCGTGGACACCCTCCGCACGGGACGGCCCGGCTTCGACGCCGCGTACGGCGTGCCGTTCTTCACGCACCTGGCCGAGGCCCCCGACGCGAGCCGCCTCTTCGACACCGCGATGACCTCGCTCACCGGCGGCGTGAACGAACTGCTCGCCGGGAGCTACCGGTTCCCGGACAGCGGGACGGTCGTCGACGTGGCCGGCGGCCGGGGCGGACTGCTCCGTGAGGTGCTCACCCGCTCGCCCGGCCTGACCGGGGTGCTCTTCGACCGGCCGGAAACGGTCACCGACCACCTGCTCGACACCGCCGAACTGGCGGGCCGCTGGCGTACCGAGGGCGGCGACCTGTTCACGGCCGTACCCGCGGGCGGTGACCTGTACCTGCTCAAGAACATCCTGCACGACTGGCCCGACGACGACTGCCTGCGCATCCTCGGCACCGTCCGCCGGGCCATGGCGCCCGGCACCCGGCTGCTCGTGATCGACGCGGTGCTGCCCGCCGACGGCAGTCCGCATCCGGCCCTCGCGCTGGACATCGTCATGCTGATGATGCTTCAGGGACGGGAGCGTACGGCCGCCGAATTCGAGGACCTGCTGGACCGCTCGGGGTTCCGGCTGCGCCGCGTCATCCCGACGCCGGCGCTGACCTCGGTCATCGAGGCGGAGGCGGTCTGAGGCGGGAGGAACCGGGGCTGCTGGGCGGCGAGTTGCCGGGTGGGGCGGGGTTGACGGGAGTGGGGGAGGGGAGGACATTGAGCGGGCTCCGTAAGGAAACTTTCCTAACAGAGGAGTCCTGCTGTGCGCGTACGTACCTTCGCCCTCGCCACCGCCGCCGGAACCGCGCTGCTCGCCGCCGCGGCACTGCCCGCCACCGCCCAGCCGTCCACCGCCCCCACCCCGCACGCCGCCGGAGCGGCGAGCCGGCCGGGTGTGACCGAGGGGTCGGTCGGCGCCGCCGACCTGCTCGCCAAGGTCAAGGACTGTTCACAGATATCCAACGGCAAGTACCGGACCGACGAGGAGACGTCGGCGACCGTCCCGGTCTGCGGCAAGAAGAACGCCGTGTTCTGGAAGGCGGACATGGACATCGACTGCGACGGCCAGGTCACCGCCAAGTGCAACAAGAACACCGACCCCTGGTTCCAGCCGGACACCCGCTTCCACCAGTCCGACGGCAAGCCGCTGAACGCCGAGAAGCTGCCGTACGTCGTCGTCCCGTCGGTCAGCGGCATCTGGAACTACGAGTCGGCGGGCATCAAGGGCGGCGGTGTCGTCGCCATCATCTACAAGAACAAGGTCGAGTACGCGGTCGTCGGCGACACCGGCCCCGAAAAGATCATCGGTGAGGCGTCCTACGCGGCCGCCAAGGGCCTCGGCATCGACCCCGACCCGGCCACCGGCGGCGCCGAATCCGGCGTCACCTACATCCTGTTCAAGAACTCCAAGGCGACCCCCATCGAAAGCCACAGCGAGGCCGTGACCCGCGGCGACGCGCTGGCCAAGAAGTTCCTTCAGGAGAACTGAGGGGACAGGAGAACTGAGGGGGTGGGCGGGGGCTGAGAGGCTGAGGGGGACGGGGGCTGGTGAGGCCCGGGGGGCTGACGGGGCTGGGCGGGACCGGGAGGGGGCGGGCGTGGGGTGGTTGGCGGGCAGGGCTGCGGGTGTACGACTGGCGTAGTCCGGCCGGGAAGGTGCCATCCCGGTGTGCAGGCCGAGGAGGTGCCGCCCGGGGGTGGTCCGCAGAGGTGCCGCCTGGGAAGGGGCCGTCCGGAGATGTGCGGCCCGGGGGGCATGTGCTCGGGGACGTGCCGTCCGGGGAGATGCGGTGCGGGGAGGTGCGGGGACGTGCCGTCCGGGGAGGTGCGGCCCCGGGAGGTGTCGCCTGGGGCATGCGCCTGAGGCATGTGTCCGGCGGACCTCAGCGCAGGACGCCCTCCAGAAAGTCGCTGCCCAGGCGCGCCACCACCGGGAGGTCCAGCTGGTGCAGCACATACCGGCCGCGGCGGCGCGTCTGGAGCAGCCCGGCCTTCTTCAGGACGGCGAGGTGCCGGGAGACCTCGGGCGCGGATATGCCGTGCGCGGCGGCCAGTTCGCCGGTGGTGTAGGCGGTACGGGCCAGGTTGCGGCACATCCGCAGACGCATCGGATGGGCGAGCGCGTCGAGCCGGGATTCGAGCAGGGCGACCGAGGCGGGGCCGGACAGCTCCGGCGCCGCGACCGGGTAGTGGATCACCGGCCGCCAGCCCGGCGCGTGCAGCACCATCAGATGCGGCCAGCCGAATGAGGTGGGGATGAAGGTGATCCCCGCGCCGACTGCCGGGTCCAAGGCCGTGGTGTGGCCGTTGAGCAGCTTGTCGACGACGATGCGGGAGCGCTTCTCGTCGAACGTCACCGCGGGTGATATCTCGGCCAGTGCCCCGGCCAGCCCCTTGTGCCGCAGGACCTCGGCCTTGTGCCGCGCGTCGGCCGCGAGCTGGACACGTACCCGCTTCCAGACGTCCGCGAAGAACGCCTGGTCGCAGTCCTCGAACAGGCGCCGTATCCAGGCCCGAACGCCAGGCGGGTCGGCGAGCAGTCGCTGGGCGAATTCGACCTGCCGGGGGCCGCGGGCGGTGGCCCGCTCCAGCGCCAGCCGCCGGGATTCGGCGTCCACGAGCGGCGAGGGGCTGCCGAACCTGAACGAACTGGTGCAGGAGATCTCCAGCGCCGCGTTCACGTATACCTCGTCGTCGAGCCGGTCGAGCAGATCCAGATCCTCGGCGAGCGTCGCACCGGGCTGCCCGGCGGCGTCCGCCAGCGCGGCGAACGGCATCGACACGTCGGAGAAGGTCGGCCCCCACAGGAAGTCCGCCTCGCACAGCCGGTCGGCCAGGTCGGGCTTCAGAGCGCTGGCCGTCGCGGTCGTCCAGCCGTGCAGCCCGGGGTGGTGGGCGGGCTCGGCGAGCGCATGCAGAGCGGTGCCCAACTCGGCGAGCGGCGAAGGGCTGAACACCATGCGCTCGGCAGGCAGCCCCGCCACATCGATCCACACACTCATCTGCCGTCCTGTCCTCACTCTGTGTGCTGCACTGTTGGTGTATAGGCCGCCCGGGGTGCCGGTCCCTGTGTCGCTCGGTCGTCGTGCGTGCCCTCCGGCGGGGCGTCCGGGCCCTGCGCCGCCCTGTCGTCGTGCGTGCCCTCCGGGCGGGGGCCCTGGGTCGCGCTGGTGCCGTGCGTGCCCTCCGGGCGGGGCGTCCGGGCCCTGTATCGCTCTGCCATCGTGCGCGCCGTCCGGGGCGTGTCGTGCCCTGGGCCGCGGCGCCGAGCCCGCGCGCCGGCGGCCGGAGCGGGGCTGCGTCGGTGCGGGTGCCGGGTGCCGGGTGCCGGATGCCGGGCTCAGGGTGCCGGGCTCCGGGGGGCCGGTTGCGGTCCGGTGCCGGTGCCGGGCGCGCTCGTACGACCCGTCCACCTGTCGGCCTTTCGGGGGCCCTCCCCTCCCCCCGCCCCCACCCAGCCACCGGCCCAACCCCACCCACGCCTCCTCCCGCTACCGACCTCCCCGCCCGGCGCCGCCTCCGGACCTGGCCCTGGCACCGCCCCAACTCCACCCCAACCCCGCCCCCACAACCTCATAATGCGCGAGCCCCTGACCTGCGGCGGCGTCGTTTGACTGCTCCCGTCAAACGTCGGGCCGCCAGCTGCCGGACGGCCCCAATGTGGTTCCCATGGACGCATCACAGCAGCACATGCTCGACGCTTACCGTGCCGCCCAGCGCGGCGAACTTCCCCCCGCCCCGCCCGGCACCGGCGAACTCCAGGCCGTGCGCGAGATCCGGCAGTGGCTCCGGTTCCGCGCCGTGATCACTCCACCTGCGGACCGCCCCCTGGCCCGCTTCCGACGCGCCGTACGCCAGTCCCTGACCTGAGGGCCCCGTACACCTGGCCCTGCTGGACGCGACCTGGGTGCCCCGGCTCGGTGGTGGCCGAGCCAGGAGCCACCCGCTCCGGGGCGGGGCGGCAAGGCCTACTCGTGACTACAAGGCTGGGCACGTGGTCGAGCGTGGGATCAACCGCCTGAAGAGGAACCGGGCGGTGGCCTTTCGGTTCGACAAGCTCGCCGTCCGCTTCGAGGCCCCCTTCCTCATCGCTGCGATCAACGAATGGTTGCGACCCTGCCGGAGATGTCAGTCCCCCGTGCCACCCTGGCCTCGGCCAGGCCGGAGAGTGAAGGGACGGGAGTTTCATGGGCGCTGCGTACTACCGCGCCGACAGCGAGAACGGTGACCACATCGACGACCCGTCCGAGGACGCGTTGTACATGCTGCTCGACGATCTCAACAGCTCGGACAACACCTTCGTCGTCATCCAGCCCGACGAGGACGACCCTGTCTGGTTCACCTCGGTCGCCGTCCTGGACGAAGGCGGTTACGAAATCGTCCGCCGCGACGCCACCCGCCGCGAACACGATGTCATCACCGAAACCAGCATCGACCGGATCGCCAATGACCTCACTATCTGGATGGCCGCCCGCGATTTCCCGGCACGACCAGCCCAGCACATCAGCAACTCTTGAAACACGCCTTGGTCCCCCCTTCCCTTCACCCTTCCCCTCCTTGCGCTCCGTCCCGCCCTTTCCGCTGTCACCCCCAACCATGACCGGTTCGGCCTGCGCCGGCCAGCCCTGTGGATAACTCGGGAGCGCGGCCCCGGCGACGCCTGTGGAAAACGTTCGGGGACGCGGTGCGAGACGGCCGTCTCACCCTGCGTACGGCCCTGAAGGCCGCCGCAAGCACTCGCGTAGCATGGCCAACGAATCGTCCGGTACCCCCCGCGGACTGGAACGGAAGGCCGTCGCCGCGTGAACACAACCCCACCCACCGAGGCCCAGGACCGCCCCGCCCGGCTGACCGTCGGAGTCGTCGGAGCCGGCCGTGTCGGCCCTGCCCTCGCCGCGTCGCTGCAGCTCGCCGGGCACCGGCCGGTCGCCGTGTCCGGCGTCTCGGACGCCTCCGTACGGCGCGCGGCGACGCTGCTGCCCGACGTGCCGATCGTCTCCCCCGCCGAGGTGCTGGAGCGCGCCGAACTGGTGCTGCTCACCGTGCCCGACGACGCCCTCCCCGGGCTCGTCGCGGGTCTCGCCGAGACCGGTGCCGTACGGCCGGGACAGCTGCTCGTGCACACCTCCGGCCGGTTCGGTACGGCCGTCCTCGATCCGGCCACCCGGGCCGGCGCGCTGCCGCTGGCCCTGCACCCTGCGATGACCTTCACCGGCACGCGCGTGGACGTACAGCGGCTGGCCGGCTGTTCCTTCGGGGTCACCGCCCCCGAACCGCTGCGGATGGCCGCCGAGGCGCTGGTCATCGAGATGGGCGGGGAGCCGGAGTGGATCGCGGAGGACGCCCGCCCGCTCTACCACGCGGCCCTCGCGATCGGCGCGAACCACCTGGTCACGCTGGTGGCGCAGGCGATGGAACTGCTGCGGGGCGCCGGGGTCGGCGCGCCGGACCGGATGCTCGGCCCGCTGCTGGGCGCGGCCCTGGACAACGCGCTGCGCTCGGGGGACGCCGCACTGACCGGCCCGGTCGCCCGCGGGGACGCCGGTACCGTCGCCGCGCACGTCTCCGAGCTGCGCAAACACGCGCCGCAGAGCGTGGAGGGCTACCTCGCCATGGCCCGTACGACGGCCGACCGGGCCCTGGCGCACGGCCTGCTGAAGCCGGAGCTGGCCGAGGACCTGCTGGGCGTCCTGGCGAACGTCGGCACCGGCACCACCAGCGGCAGGGAGGAGGGGCAAGGCCCCGGCCAGCCGAGCAGCGGCCAGGAGGGCCGGCCCCCCGGCCACCCCGACGATCCCCCCACCGACCACCCCGAAGAAGGCGACCGATGAACGCCCCGGGCGCCCGCCTCCGCCTCGTGCACACCGCGGCGGAGCTGCGCGACGTGCCGGGCCGCTCCGGGGAGCGGGCCGTGGTCATGACCATGGGCGCCCTCCACGAGGGACACGCGTCGCTGGTCCGCGCCGCCCGCGACCGGGTCGGCCCGGAGGGGCTCGTCGTCGTCACCGTCTTCGTCAACCCGCTCCAGTTCGGCGCCGGTGAGGACCTCGACCGCTACCCGCGCACCCTGGACGCGGACGTCGTGCTCGCCGGCGCCGCGGGTGCGGACGTCGTGTTCGCCCCGGCCGCCGACGAGGTCTACCCGGGCGGCGCCCCGCAGGTACGGATAGCCGCCGGCCCCATGGGCGACCTTCTGGAGGGAGCCAGCCGGCCCGGCCACTTCGACGGCGTTCTGACGGTCGTCGGCAAGCTGCTGCACCTCACCCGCCCGGACGTGGCCCTGTTCGGCCAGAAGGACGCGCAGCAACTGGCCGTCATAGAGCGGATGGTGGCCGACCTGAACTTCGGCGTACGGATCGTCGGCGTCCCCACCGTCCGCGAGGAGGACGGGCTGGCGCTCTCCAGCCGCAACCGCTACCTCTCCGCCGCCGAGCGCCGTACCGCCCTGGCGCTGTCCCGGTCCCTGTTCGCGGCCCGCGACCGGCTCGCCGCCGAGGAGGCGCTGCGGGACCGTGCCTCCTGTACGGCGCAGGCGGCCCACCGGGCGCACGGCCGTTCCGCGGCGCTCGCCGCCCTCGGTGAGGACCGCGCGGCAGCCGACGCACACGCCCTCGCGCACGCCGTCGCCACCCCGCCGCACGCCCCCTCGGTGGCCCGTGCAGCGGCCCGTGCCGTCCTGGAGGACGCCGCCCGCCTCGACCCGCCGCTCGTGCTCGACTACGTGGCGCTGGTCGATCCGTCCGACTTCACCGAGGTCCCGGACACGTACGAGGGGGAGGCCGTCCTCGCGGTCGCCGCCAAGGTCGGCACCACCCGCCTCATCGACAACATTCGCCTCACGTTCGGAGCGCCCCGATGACCGGCACCGGCCCCATCGGCCACGACACCTCCACCGGCCACGACAATTCCATTGGTCATGGCAGCCCCCTTGGCCATGACAGCCCCTCCGGCCCTGGTGCCCCCACCGGCTCCAGCGCACCCGGCAACCCCACCCTCCGCCTCCAGGCCCCGGCCCCCGGCTGGTCCATCGAGGCCGACGTCGTCGTGGTCGGCTCCGGGGTCGCGGGCCTGACCGCCGCGCTGCGCTGCGCCGCCGCGGGCCGCCGTACCGTCGTGGTGACCAAGGCCCGCCTGGACGACGGCTCCACCCGCTGGGCCCAGGGCGGGATCGCCGCCGCGCTCGGCGAGGGCGACACCCCCGAGCAGCACCTGACCGACACCCTCGTCGCGGGCGCCGGGCTGTGCGACGAGGCCGCCGTACGCACCCTGGTCACCGAGGGCCCGGACGCCGTCCGCCGCCTCATCGCCACCGGCGCGCGCTTCGACACCGCGCCCGGCGGCGACGAAATAGCCCTCACCCGCGAGGGCGGCCACCACCGCCGCCGCATAGCGCACGCGGGCGGCGACGCGACCGGTGCCGAGATCTCCCGCGCCCTGGTGGACGCGGTCCGCTCCCAGGGCCTGCGCACCATCGAGAACGCGCTCGTCCTCGACCTGCTCACGGACGCCGACGGCCGCACGGCCGGTGTCACCCTGCACGTGATGGGCGAGGGCCAGCACGACGGCGTGGGCGCCGTGCACGCCCCCGCGGTCGTCCTCGCGACCGGCGGCATGGGCCAGGTCTTCTCCGCCACCACCAACCCCGCCGTCTCCACCGGCGACGGCGTCGCCCTCGCGCTGCGGGCCGGCGCCGAGATCTCCGACCTCGAATTCGTCCAGTTCCACCCGACGGTGCTCTACCTCGGCCCGGACGCGAAGGGCCAGCAGCCGCTGATCTCGGAGGCGGTACGCGGCGAGGGCGCCCACCTGGTGGACGCCGGCGGCACCCGCTTCATGCTCGGACAGCACGAACTGGCCGAACTGGCCCCGCGCGACATCGTGGCCAAGGGGATCATGCGCCGCGCCCACGAACAGGGCACCCAGCACATGTACCTGGACGCCCGGCACTTCGGCGCCGCCATGTGGGAGCAGCGCTTCCCGACCATCCTCGCCGCCTGCCGCGCACACGGCATCGACCCGGTCACCGAGCCGATCCCGGTCGCCCCCGCCGCGCACTACGCCTCCGGCGGCGTACGGACCGACCTGTACGGCCGGACGACCGTGCCGGGCCTGTACGCGTGCGGCGAGGTCGCGTGCACCGGCGTGCACGGCGCCAACCGGCTGGCCTCCAACTCCCTCCTGGAGGGGCTGGTCTTCGCGGAGCGCATCGCGGACGACATCACGGCCGCCCCGGTCCGCCGGCCCGGCCCGGCCGTCGAGCCCGCCGCCCCCGTACCGCTGCTCGCCCCGGAGACGCGCCCCGTGATCCAGCGGATCATGACCGCGGGCGCCGGAGTGCTGCGTTCCGCGGCCAGCCTCGCCGAGGCCGCCACCGCCCTCGCCCGGCTGCAGCGCGCCGCGGCCGAAACGGCCGCGGCTCCGGAACCGGCCACTGCCCCCGCCTCGGCCCCGGTTGACGGCCCCAAGCCCGCCGAGCCCGGTGTCGAGGCATGGGAGGCGACCAACCTCCTCCTGGTGGCCCGGGTGCTGGTGGCCGGCGCGCAGCGCCGCGAGGAGACCCGCGGCTGCCACTGGCGCGAGGACCACGCCGACCGCGACGACACCCACTGGCAGCGGCACTTCCTGGTCACCCACCGCCCGCCGCACACCCTGCACATCCGTACCACCGACACCGCCGCGTTCCCCGCGACGACCGCCGCACCCGCGTCCGAAACGGAGCCGACCCAGTGAGCACCCCCGACGACCTCCCCCTGCACCAGATCGGCCGTCCGGACCAGGACGCGGACCGGGCCTCGGCCCCCGGAGGCGGCTGCGGCGACTCCTGCGGCTGCGGCGCCGGCGACGACGCGTACGAACTCGACCCGGCGGCCTGCGGTCTGGACCCCTCCCTCGCCGCCCTCCTGGCCGAGGCCGGCCTGGACCCCGTACAGGTCGAGGACATCGCCCACGTGGCCCTCGCCGAGGACCTCGACCAGGGCGTGGACGTGACCACCGTCGCGACCGTGCCCGAAGCGGCCGTCGCCACCGCGGACTTCACCGCCCGTCAGGCGGGCACGGTGGCCGGTCTGCGGGTCGCCGAGGCCGTGCTGTCCCTGGTGTGCACGACCGAGTTCGAGGTCGAGCGGCACGTCGAGGACGGCGACCGGGTCGCGGCCGGCCAGCGGCTGCTCAGCGTCACCGCCCGCACCCGCGACCTGCTCACCGCCGAGCGCAGCGCCCTGAACCTGCTGTGCCGCCTGTCCGGCATCGCCACCGCCACCCGCGCCTGGGCCGACGCCCTGGAGGGCACCGGCGCCAAGGTCCGCGACACCCGCAAGACGACGCCCGGCCTGCGCGCCCTGGAGAAGTTCGCGGTGCGCTGCGGCGGCGGCGTCAACCACCGCATGTCGCTGTCGGACGCTGCCCTGATCAAGGACAACCACGTGGTCGCCGCGGGCGGCGTGGCCGAGGCGTTCAAGGCCGTACGCGGCGGCTTCCCCGGCCTGCCGATCGAGGTGGAGGTGGACCGGCTGGACCAGATCCCGCCGATCCTCGCCGAGGGCGCGGACCTGATCCTGCTGGACAACTTCACCCCCGAGCAGACCCGCGAAGCCGTGGCGCTGGTGGCCGGGCGGGCGGCCCTGGAGTCCTCCGGCGGGCTCACCCTGGACAACGCCCGCGCCTACGCCGGGACCGGCGTGGACTACCTGGCCGTGGGCGCGCTCACGCACTCCGCCCCGGTTCTCGACATCGGTCTCGACCTGCGCGAGGAGCGCTGACGCGGATGCTGCTCACCATCGACGTAGGCAACACCCACACGGTCCTCGGCCTGTTCGACGGCGAGGAGATCGTCGAACACTGGCGGATCTCCACGGACGCCCGCCGCACCGCCGACGAACTCGCGGTGCTCCTCCAGGGCCTGATGGGCACCCACCCGCTGCTGGGCGAGGAACTGGGGGACGGCATCGAGGGCATCGCCATCTGCTCCACCGTCCCCTCCGTCCTGCACGAGCTGCGCGAGGTCACCCGGCGCTACTACGGTGATGTGCCGGCCGTCCTGGTCGAGCCGGGCGTCAAGACGGGCGTGCCGATCCTCATGGACAATCCCAAGGAGGTCGGCGCCGACCGGATCATCAACGCGCTGGCGGCGGTGGAGCTGTACGGCGGTCCGGCGGTGGTGGTGGACTTCGGTACGGCCACCACGTTCGACGCGGTCAGCGCGCGCGGCGAGTACGTCGGCGGCGTGATCGCGCCCGGCATCGAGATCTCGGTGGAAGCGCTCGGCGTGAAGGGCGCCCAGCTCCGCAAGATCGAACTGGCCCGGCCGCGCAGTGTCATCGGCAAGAACACCGTCGAGGCCATGCAGTCCGGCATCCTGTACGGCTTCGCCGGGCAGGTGGACGGTGTCGTCCAGCGCATGGCACGGGAGCTGGCGGACGACCCGGACGACGTGACGGTGATCGCCACCGGCGGGCTGGCGCCCATGGTGCTCGGCGAGTCCTCGGTCATCGACGAGCACGAGCCGTGGCTCACGCTGATCGGCCTGCGCCTGGTGTACGAGCGCAACGTCCCCCGGAGCTGAGCCGTACGGAACGGGCGGGCGCGCGGCGACCGGGCCCGCCCGTCCCGACTGCCGGGGTGAATTGTCCAGTTGAGGCAAGTTCGTTAGCCAGTCGGCCTGAAGTGGCTTTTGTGGGCTTAGGAGAGTTGCGCGACACTTGTGACGTTCTAATCGTGTTAAGCCGATTTTGTCCGTCGGGGACGTATGGTCGGCCCATGCCTATGCCCTACGGATCCCGCGGCGGTATGGCCTTCAGCGCCGACGAGTTGCGCGTGCTGCGGCGCGCACTCGCGGTCGCCCTCCGGCCGACGCGCCGCACGACCGGTGCCCCTGACGCCCCGGCGGGCTACGACGCCGACGGCGCCCAGGAGGTCCAGGAATATCTGCGGCTGGCCGAAGCCGTGGACGAGGCGGTGCGCGAGGGCGGGCGGCTGCGCGCCTTCCTCCTCGCCGACCTCGCCCGCTACCGGGCCGCCCTGCCCGGCTCCGCCGGCGGCTACCTGGGACAGCTCCAGGAGGCCCTGGCGGCCGGCTACGACCCCGGCCCCGACGATCTCGCCGCCCTGCGCTCACTGTGTGCCGGACAGCACGGGCCGGCCGAGAGCGCGCGCCGCACCGCCCTGCTGCGCCGCTGCGAGGGCCTCGCCGAACAGTCCGTACGGGCCCGGCTGCGCGCGCTGCCGGGCGGCCGGAGCACGGACGAGCCCGAGCCCGCCCCGCGGCCCGTGCCGACGCGCCCGCAGCCGCAGCCGAAGGCGCCGCGCCCCGGCCGCCCCGTCCCCACGCCCGGCGAGGTGTTCCCGCCGCGCCGCAAGCCGACGCCGCCCCCCGCGGCCCGGACCGCCTGAGCGCTGCGTACTCTGGAAGCCTCACTCCCGAAGGAGGCCCCTGGTCATGGATTACGTCGCAGCGCTGGTACCGCCCGTGGTGATGGCCGTGGCGTTCGTCGCGCTCATCGTGACGATCGTGAAGAGCCAGGGCGGCGAGAACAAGTCCAAGGAGGACGCGGCGGTCGACGCCGCGCTGGCCCGCGCCGAGAGCGCCCGCCAGGAGCCCAAGGCCCACGGCGCCTGACCGGCGCCGGCCGGCCCGTTCCGGCCGCTCCCGCCCGGCACCGGGCCGCCGACGGAATTCGTCCGTCCGTTCGGCGGCCTGCCCGGCCGTGCGCATCGCACCCGTCCGTAACGGCCCGAGATTGCGCATCTCGGGCCGTACTGCCTTTTTCCGGGGTAAATCAACCGGGTAAGAACCGGCATTCGCGACATCTCCCACTATTGTGCTGGTGTGCCACGACGCTTGGGTGATCTGGAAGACGCGGTCATGACGCGGGTGTGGGAGTGGAACCGCCCGGTCACCGTTCGGGAAGTCCTGGAAGACCTGCAGAAGGAACGGTCGATCGCCTACACGACGGTGATGACCGTATTGGACAACCTCCATCAGAAGGGCTGGGTGCGCCGGGAAGCCGAAGGGCGCGCCTATCGATATGAGGCGGTCTCCACTCGTGCCGCCTACTCGGCCGCACTGATGAACGAAGCGTGGTCCGCAAGTGACAACCCCGCGGCGGCCCTGGTGGCGTTCTTCGGGATGATGTCGCCGGAACAGCGCCACGCCCTGCGGGATGCCGTACGGATGGTGCAGGGCGACGAACCGGCGGAACCCGCACCGGCACCGCAAGCCGGCCGCGCCGAACCCGGGCCCGCCGCGCCGGCGGAACAGCCGGAGAACACCGAACACGCCGATGAACGGGGCGGACAGACGCGCGAACCCGCCGGCCCCGTGGAACCGGTGGACGCGGGGGAAGCGGAGGCGGGGGAAGTACCCGCGGCGGGTTCCGGTGACTCGGGGCGATAGCGTCGCCGCATGCCGCCGCTATCAAATGGACTCACCGTCCGCCGTGCCAGGACCAGTGATGTACCGGCCGTACGCCGCCTCATCGACGCCTACTCACCGGACGGCATCCTCCTCGACAAAGCCACCGTGACGCTTTACGAGGACATCCAGGAGTTCTGGGTCGCCGAGCGGGACGAGGACGCCGCGGTCGTCGGCTGCGGAGCCCTGCACGTCATGTGGGAAGACCTGGCCGAGGTCCGCACATTGGCGGTGGACCCGCAGCTGAAGGGCACCGGGGTCGGCCACCAAGTCCTCGACAAGCTGCTGCGCACCGCCGGCTGGCTCGGAGTGCGGCGCATTTTCTGCCTCACCTTCGAAGTGGACTTCTTCGCCAAGCACGGCTTCGTGGAGATCGGTGAGACGCCCGTCGACGGGGATGTCTACAGCGAGCTGCTGCGTTCCTATGACGAGGGCGTTGCCGAGTTCCTCGGTCTCGAACGAGTGAAGCCCAACACCCTGGGCAACAGCCGCATGCTTCTGCACCTGTGATCAGCGTTCTATGTCCGAATCGCGCCCCTATCTCATAGCTGTGGAAGCAAGCGTTCCCCGGTGGCCGCGCAACTGAACCCTACCCAGGGGTTTGTGTTTTTCCCGGAAAAGCGGTTTGCTTTCCGTCGTAATCCGCATTCGATGAAAGGGAAACCGGTGGCACAGAAGGTTCAGGTTCTTCTTGTCGACGACCTCGACGGCGGCGACGCCCATGAGACCGTGACGTTCGCCCTCGACGGCAAGTCCTATGAGATCGACCTGTCCGACGACAACGCCCGGAAGCTGCGCGACTCGCTCGCCGAGTTCGTGAAGGCGGGTCGCAAGACCGGCGGGCGTTCCGGTGGCCGCGGCAAGGCCCGGGCGTCTTCGGGCGGCAACCAGGACACCGCGAAGATCCGCGCGTGGGCCAAGGAGAACGGCTACAACGTCAATGACCGCGGCCGGGTACCCGCGGAGATCCGTGAGGCGTTCGAGAAGGCGAACGGCTGATCGCCGTACCCGCGATCCGTTTGTCTTCGAGCTCCACGACTGCGCAGCAAACGGGCCCGGTGGCATTCCGTCGCCGCCGCGCTCACGAGTCGTACGAGGTCGGGGGCGCGCCCCTGGCGATCAGCGAGGGGAACTCCGCGGCCCCCGCGCCCTGCCCCGGTCCCCGTGGTGGGCAGGCCCGCCTCGACCTCGTACCCCGGCTCGGGAGGCCGCACCCACCCCGCGGCCTCCCGCGGACCGGCACCGTACGGCCCCGGCGCGTGCGGCGGCGGTGACGGCGCGGGCATCCGGTCCCCGGCGCCGCGGGCGGTCAGATCCAGCCCCAGCGAGCCCCATTCCAGCCATTCCAGGAGCTCGGCCAGCTTTTCGGCCGTGCCCGCGGCCACGAGCATGAGCATCCTGGGGCCGGCGGCACCGCTGCGGTCGATCGCCACGGGCCCCGTGCGGCCCACCCGCCCCAGTACGGCCAGGCCCGCGTCGGCGGGCAGGTCGAGAGCGTCGAAGCGCACCCCGGTCAGCAGTTCCACCGGTTCCGTGCCGGTGGTCGGCCAGCGCAGCTCGTCCTCGTACCACCGCCGTACGGCGGCGAGGGGGGGACGGGATCGCGGGATCGCGACGGGCATACCCGGAGCAACTCAGGAAAACCCGAGAAGTTACGCTGGGTTGACATATGGGCACGTACTGTCGCCGGAGGAGGGGTCAGATGGGGGCGTGACGGCGCAATCGACGGCGCTCGGGTGTTCGCCCGTAGCGGATGGAACGGGCCCGCGCCGCATGGAGTGTCCGTGGCGGCGGGTAAGACATTCCCAGTGGGGAGAGACGGTGCAGCGGCGTGCGCAGCGCCTTTTCCGGAGCGGCGGCGGCCTCCGGGCGGGCGTGTCGGTGAAGGGTGCGTTCGCCACGGGCGTACTGGCCCGGGGCGTATATGCCTGGCCTGCGGGAACATCGTCTCGCACCATCGGGTTGGAGCAGATGTCGGCTGTTCGGCAGCAGATTTCCCCGCCGACGCGGGGGTGATCCGGACGGATGTCGGCAGTTGGAATGAGCTGTCCCGTCCCACGGGACTAGCATGCGGAAGGACAGGGAGGGGACCGACCCCTAACTGCCTGACCGCTCTGAGGAGCGATTAACGATGTTCGAGAGGTTCACCGACCGTGCGCGGCGGGTTGTCGTCCTGGCTCAGGAAGAAGCCCGGATGCTCAACCACAACTACATCGGCACCGAGCACATCCTCCTGGGCCTGATCCACGAGGGTGAGGGTGTCGCCGCTAAGGCCCTGGAGAGCCTCGGGATTTCGCTCGAGGCGGTCCGCCAGCAGGTGGAGGAGATCATCGGCCAGGGGCAGCAGGCCCCGTCCGGCCACATCCCCTTCACCCCCCGTGCGAAGAAGGTCCTGGAGCTGTCGCTCCGCGAGGCCCTTCAGCTCGGCCACAATTACATCGGTACGGAGCACATCCTGCTCGGCCTGATCCGCGAGGGCGAGGGCGTCGCCGCCCAGGTCCTCGTGAAGCTCGGCGCCGATCTGAACCGGGTGCGGCAGCAGGTCATCCAGCTGCTCTCCGGCTACCAGGGCAAGGAGGCCGCCACCGCCGGCGGCCCGGCCGAGGGCACGCCCTCGACCTCGCTGGTCCTGGACCAGTTCGGCCGCAACCTGACGCAGGCCGCCCGCGAGACCAAGCTCGACCCGGTCATCGGGCGCGAGAAGGAGATCGAGCGGGTCATGCAGGTGCTGTCCCGCCGTACCAAGAACAACCCGGTCCTCATCGGCGAGCCCGGCGTCGGCAAGACGGCGGTCGTCGAGGGCCTGGCCCAGGCCATCGTCAAGGGCGAGGTGCCCGAGACCCTCAAGGACAAGCACCTCTACACCCTGGACCTGGGCGCCCTGGTCGCCGGCTCCCGCTACCGCGGTGACTTCGAGGAGCGCCTGAAGAAGGTGCTCAAGGAGATCCGCACCCGCGGCGACATCATCCTGTTCATCGACGAGCTCCACACCCTGGTGGGTGCGGGCGCCGCCGAGGGCGCGATCGACGCCGCGAGCATCCTCAAGCCGATGCTGGCGCGGGGCGAGCTGCAGACCATCGGTGCGACCACGCTCGACGAGTACCGCAAGTACCTGGAGAAGGACGCGGCCCTGGAGCGCCGCTTCCAGCCCATCCAGGTCGCGGAGCCGTCGCTGCCGCACACGATCGAGATCCTCAAGGGTCTGCGCGACCGTTACGAGGCGCACCACCGCGTCTCCATCACGGACGAGGCGCTGGTCCAGGCCGCTCAGCTGGCCGACCGCTACATCTCCGACCGCTTCCTGCCGGACAAGGCGATCGACCTGATCGACGAGGCCGGTTCCCGGATGCGCATCCGCCGGATGACCGCGCCGCCGGACCTCCGCGAGTTCGACGAGAAGATCGCCGACGTGCGCCGGGAGAAGGAGTCCGCGATCGACTCGCAGGACTTCGAGATGGCCGCGGGCCTGCGCGACAAGGAGAAGCAGCTCCTGGCCGCCAAGGCGAAGCGGGAGAAGGAGTGGAAGGCCGGCGACATGGACGTCGTCGCCGAGGTCGACGGCGAGCTGATCGCCGAGGTCCTGGCCACGGCCACCGGCATCCCGGTCTTCAAGCTCACCGAGGAGGAGTCCTCGCGGCTGCTGCGGATGGAGGACGAGCTCCACAAGCGCGTCATCGGCCAGAAGGACGCCATCAAGGCGCTCTCGCAGGCCATCCGCCGTACCCGGGCCGGTCTGAAGGACCCCAAGCGCCCCGGTGGCTCGTTCATCTTCGCCGGTCCGTCCGGTGTCGGTAAGACCGAGCTGTCCAAGACGCTCGCCGAGTTCCTCTTCGGCGACGAGGACGCGATGATCTCCCTCGACATGTCGGAGTTCAGCGAGAAGCACACGGTCTCCCGGCTCTTCGGTTCGCCTCCCGGCTACGTCGGCTACGAAGAGGGCGGCCAGCTCACCGAGAAGGTGCGCCGCAAGCCGTTCTCGGTCGTGCTGTTCGACGAGGTGGAGAAGGCCCACCCCGACATCTTCAACTCCCTGCTGCAGATCCTGGAGGACGGTCGCCTGACCGACTCCCAGGGCCGGGTGGTGGACTTCAAGAACACGGTCATCATCATGACGACCAACCTCGGGACCCGGGACATCTCCAAGGGCTTCAACCTGGGCTTCGCCGCCCAGGGCGACACCAAGAGCAGCTACGAGCGGATGAAGAACAAGGTCAACGAAGAGCTCAAGCAGCACTTCCGGCCCGAGTTCCTCAACCGTGTGGACGACACGGTCGTCTTCCACCAGCTCACCGAGGAAGACATCATCCAGATCGTCGACCTCATGATCGCCAAGGTGGACGAGCGCCTCAAGGACCGCGACATGGGCATCGAGCTCAGCGGTGAGGCCAAGAAGCTGCTCGCCAAGCGCGGCTACGACCCGGTGCTGGGCGCCCGCCCGCTGCGCCGGACCATCCAGCGCGAGATCGAGGACGCCCTCTCGGAGAAGATCCTCTTCAGCGAGCTGCGCTCCGGGCACATCGTGGTCGTCGACATCGAGGGCGAAGGAGAGAACGCCAAGTTCACCTTCCGCGGCGAGGAGAAGTCGGCGCTGCCCGACGCCCCGCCCGTCGAGTCCGCGGCCGGCGGCCCGGACCTGTCGAAGGACGCGTGACGGCCCGGGCGCCCGGCGCCTGACCGCTACGGCGAACGCCGCGGCCCGGAACCTGCTCCAGGTTCCGGGCCGCGGCGCTGTCGTGTGCGGGGCGGGTGCCGGGCCCGGGTGGAAGCGTATTTCCGCCGACGGGCGCGGGGCATATCCGTAACCGCCGGAACCCGGCCTTCCCGGCCGGTGCGGGAGCGGCCCGGCTATTGCCGGGAGCCAAAAGACAAACGCCATTCCGGATTGCTCCGCCGACGCCCGGCATAAAACCGGAAGGAACTATTCCGTACCCCGGAAACGCAAGGCGCCACTGCCGGGCAACTCCCGACAATGCAGGCGGGCGGCCCTATAGGACCGCGATATCACAGCTCAATGACGCGGATCCCGTCCGGTACGCCGGTGACCCGCGGCAGCTTGCCGCCGACCAGCAGCACTTCCAGGCGGGGGAACGCGGCCAGCCACTCCAGGGAGATCCCGAGGTCGTACGCCAGCCACAGCCCGGTCAGGCCGTCCGCCGGCGCGATGCCGCCGGTCAGCTCGGCCGCGGTGAACCGCCCGGCGATCTGGATCAGCGGCCGGCCCCCGAGGCGGCGCAGCATCTCCAGCTCCTCGACGTCCGACACCGGGAAGTACAGCCCGTCCGGGTCGAGGTGGGCGATGATCTCGCGGGCGTAGCGGGCGGTGTCGTACCGCCGCCAGGCGCCCGCCAGCTGTGCCCGTACGTCGTGGTGGGCGCGCTTGCGCAGCCCGGTCAGGTAGTCGATCGCCATGTCGTCGGCGATGGACGTGGCGGTGACCGCGAGCAGGTATGCCTCGCCGTCCGAGACCTCGGCCGGCTCCGGCAGCATCTCCAGGACGATCGGGCCGATCCAGCCCAGCGCGCGGGCACCGGCGGCGGTGCTGGGGCGGACCATGTCGCGGGTGAAGCGCCGTACCCGGTGGCGCACTTCGGGGTCCAGCTCGGTGGCGTGCTCCACACAGGCCGCGGCGAGCAGCTTGCGGTGCCGGGCCTCCGCGGCCCGGATGCGGGGGCGCGGGGCGAGCAGCCCGTTCAGCAGCGCGGCGCACTCGTCGGGGCGGGCGAGGGCGACGGCCATCCTGATGACGTCCTCCCACTCGCTGAGGTGGGCGTGGTTCAGGAGCAGCCCGAAGTCGTGGCGTTGCACGGTGGCGCGGGCGGCCAGGAAGTCCTGGAAGGTGCGGTGTACGAAGTCGACCGTGCCGGGGGCCGGTTCGCGCAGCAGACCGGTCCGGTTCAGCAGGTGGCGGTATATCTCCTCGGGGCCGCCCTGGCGCGCGGCGTCGGGGATGGCCGGCAGATGCTGCGCGAGCGTGTCGACGGCGACCTCGCGGTCCATCTCGGAGCGCCCGTTGACGAGCATCCAGTGGGCCAGCTTCTGCAGCAGCTGGATCTTGGGCTGGCGCGGCAGGTCGATGCCGTCCGTGGTGCCCATGGCCCGCTCCCGGTCCCGCCGCTCCAGCAGCATGGACAGGGCGGCCTCGTACAGCTCCTTGCGGCCGTTGGGCAGGTAGCCGCGGCGGTCGCGGTGCAGGGCGCAGAGCATGCCGCACATCAGCGGGTTGGTGGCGAGCCGGCCCAGGTCGCGGGTGATGCGTACGGCGTTGAGCAGGGTCCGTTCGTACTGCGGGAGGCGGTCCAGGTCCTCCGGCGCCTGCTGGGCCGCGGCACGGTGCCAGCGCTGGATGAACGCGGCGATGTCCTCGCGGCTCATCGGGGCGAGCGACAGTTCGGTGAAGCCGTCGGCCGTCAGCCAGTCCGTGCGGACGGCGGAGGGGCGGGAGGTGACGATCCAGACGTTGCCCGGATACAGGGCGGTCCAGTCGCGGAGCCGGTGGCGCAGTTTCTCGCGTTCCCCCTCGGGGGCCTCGTCCACGCCGTCGATCAGCATCAGGGCCCGCCCGGCCCGCAGGACGCGGTCGGCCCAGCCGGGCGGCTGCGCGTCGGCGCCGGGATAGCCGACGGCCGTCAGGAAGGCGCCGGGGGTGGGCAGGCCGTGGCGGGCGAAGCGGCGCACCGGGAGCAGGAACGGGACGCGGCCGTACAGGGCGTGGCGCAGTGCCGGGGGCAGCTCGCCGCGGGCGGTGGCGACGGTCAGCCACTGGAGCAGGGTGGTCTTGCCGGAGCCGGCCACGCCCCGGACGAGGATCCGGCACCGGCCGGACAGGGCGAGTTCGGCGGGGACGGCCGGCTCCGGGGGGCCGCCGTCCGTGACGGGCGGTTCCGGCTCGCAGCGCAGGCCCAGGTAGGCGGCGTCCAGCGGCCAGCTGTCGGGGGAGTGGACGAGATCGAGGCCGAAGATCGTGAGGTGGCTGTGGAGGACGGCGGTGTCGTGGGCGTACTGCGTCTCGAAGGCGGCGTCCTCGGCGGAGCGGGACGGCAGCCGGGCGGCCAGCGCGCTGACGGTGTCGTCGAGGCGGTGGAGGGTGCGGCGGTTCTCGACGGCGGTGCGGGCGGTGAAGCCGGTCAGCTGGGTGAGGTGGTTCAGGATGTGCCGCGACGCGGTCTCCACGAGGATGCCGTGCAGTTCCGTGGCGTCGCCGGTCAGGTGACGGGTGGCGTCCGGGGCGGCCCGGATCAGCCGGCGGGCCAGTTCGGCGGCGTCCAGCCCGGCGTCCTGCGCGAGCTCCATGTCGATGTCGCCGAGCGCCCAGAGCGTACGGCCGAGGGCGTCCGCCACGGCCTCGGCCTCGTCGGAAGAGACCGGCCGCTCGCGCTGTGCGCCGGTGGCGCCGGGCGGCGGTGTCACGGCCCGGTCGACGAGCTGCGCGGCGATCCGCCGCACATCGCGCTCCTGGAGGGTGCGCCGCTCGCCCCGGAAGGAGACCAGGCGGGCGATCCGTAAGGGCTTGCTCACCAGGAAGGCGCCCGGTCCTGGCCGGACGAAGAGCTTTTTGAGGAGTGGGCCGACGACTTTCGGTGCGAGCCGGGCCGCGATGATCATCGGATCCATGCGGTGATCCCCCATCACCTGTGCAGCGCCGGGCCGGGCCGGGGCGCTGCCGGACTTCCAGCGTAGAGGAGAGGGAGCTTCCCCGGGTGTCTCCCGGCCGGGTGATGCTGCGCGGGCGGGCGGGGTGTACGGGAGTGCCGCGGGGGCCTTTGGTCCCGATACGGGCATTCCGAAAGGCCCGCCGCCGACATTGCGAAAGGCCCGCTGCGAAGCCGGGAGAACGCGGGGCGCGGTGACATGCCGCACAGGGCCTCTGCGGCCTACTACGTGGAATAGCGGACGCTTTCCGCGGTGCGGCGGACTGTTGTGGCGGCGGTGACCGGAGCGGTGGGGGCGGAGGGCGGCCCGGGTGTCGGGCGGCCCGGTTCAGTCGGGGAAATATGCAGGTCAGAGGCTGTGCAGCCGGGGCGCCCAGGGGCCGGAAGAAGGAATGCGCCGCCGGGTTTGAGCCCTGGGTCGGAGGGTAGTTCCGGGCGTTTATTTCCCCGGCTTTTAATACGGGTTGGGGTAGTAGAAGGGGGTATTGGCAGCATGTCGGATTCGGGTTACCAAGGTAGGGCGATCCCGGTCGACGGCCGGGACCCCGTCTTTTTTCGGAGGTAGTTCCCGCATGTCGAAGCACCACCCCCTGCACCGCCTGACGACGAAGTCCGTTCTCCGTAACCGCACCTCCGTGCTCGTGGCGGGCCTGGGCGTCTCCGTCGCCATGGGCGCCGGGGTGGCGATGGCGGCCGGCGGCGATCCGCAGTCGATCGCGCTGACCGGGCTCACGTCCGACATCCGCTCCTCGGTGAGCGCGCAGGCCGACGCCCAGCAGAAGGCCGCCGAGGCGGAGAAGCAGGCGGCCGAGAAGGCCCGGAAGGCGGCCGAGGAGAAGGCCCGCTCCTGGGTCAAGCCGGTGGACGACTACAAGATGGGCATGAGCTTCGGCCTGGCGGGCAAGCACTGGGCCCACAACCACAGCGGCCAGGACTTCGTCGTGCCGAGCGGCACCGCCGTGCACGCCGTCCACGGGGGCACCGTGGTCAAGGCCGGCCCGAACGGCGGCGGCGACGGTCCCGCGTACGGCAACGCCATCGTGATCAAGCACGACAGCGGTACGTACACCCAGTACGCCCACCTGACGAGCACCGAGGTCAGGCCGGGCCAGACCGTGGAGACCGGCCAGGAGATCGCGAAGTCCGGCAGCACCGGCAACTCGACCGGCCCGCACCTGCACTTCGAGGTCCGCACCGGCCCGAACTACGGCTCCGGTGTCGAGCCGACCGCCTTCCTGAAGGCCCACGGCGACGGCGTGTGATCCCCTCGTCGGACAGACGGGGCCCCGTACGGCGGGGGCTCAGTCGCGGCTTCCCGGCTGGGCCGCGGTGATCAGTTCGGTGGCGACCTCCAGGATGGCCTTGCGCTTGTCCTCGGGGTCGCCTTCGAGTGTCTGCATCGCGAACAGGCCCGCGTGCATCGAGAAGATCGCGGTGATGCAGCGCACCTGGTCCGTCAGCTCCGCCTCCGGCTCCCTGAGCAGGCCGGTGAGCCGGACCATCCGCTGCTTGAAGGTCTCCCCGATGCTCAGGTCCCGTACGGCCGCCTGGTTCTCCTGCATGAAGCGGAAGAGGGGCTCGGCGGAGCGCAGCGCCTCGCTGTAGCGGCGCAGGATCTCCTGCTTGGTCTCCAGGGTGCGCGGCTGCGCGCCGGCCCACTCGATCAGTTCGTCGATCGGCCGGGCCAGGTCCTGGAAGAGACCGATGACGATGTCTTCCTTGGTCTTGAAGTGGTAGTAGAGCGCCGCCTTGGTGACGTCGAGCCGCTCGGCGATCTCGCGCAGCGAGGTCTTCTCGTACCCCTGCTCGGCGAACAGCTCCAGGGCGACGTCCTGGATGCGCTGGCGGGTGTTGCCCCTGCGCGCGTGCGGTGTGCCCATGCTGCTGTTCTCCTGCGTCGATCGTCCGGGCCGTGGCCAAGGGTCACGCCATAACTTACTTGACGCCCGGCTAGTGCGGTGTTTACCTTCTTCACTGTACTGAACTAGCCGGGCGGCAAGTAAGTGGGAGAAGCAAAAATGGGGATGTCGCAGACGAAAGCGACCCCAACGGGGGAAATACCGAAACCGGCGGAAGCCGGTGGCAAGCAGCCGGCCAGCGTCCGTGTGGTGCTGTTCGCACTGATGATCGCGATGCTGCTCGCGATGCTGGACAACATGATCGTGGGCACCGCCATGCCCACCATCGTGGGCGAACTGGGCGGGCTGAGCCACCTGTCCTGGGTGGTGACCGCGTACACGCTCGCGACCGCCGCCTCCACCCCGATCTGGGGCAAGCTGGGCGACCTGTACGGCCGCAAGGGCGTCTTCCTGTCGTCCATCGTGCTCTTCCTGATCGGCTCCGCGCTGTCCGGCATGGCCCAGGACATGGGCCAGCTGATCGGCTTCCGCGCCGTACAGGGTCTGGGCGCGGGCGGTCTGATGGTCGGCGTCATGGCGATCATCGGCGACCTGATCCCGCCGCGTGAGCGCGGCAAGTACCAGGGCATGATGGCCGGCGTCATGGCCGTCGCGATGATCGGCGGGCCGCTGGTCGGCGGCACCATCACCGACCACCTCGGCTGGCGCTGGAGCTTCTACATCAACCTGCCGCTGGGCGCGATCGCCCTGGTCATGGTGACCGCCGTGCTGCACCTGCCGAAGAAGCGGACACAGGCGCGCATCGACTACGTGGGTGCCGTACTGCTCACCATCGGCATCACCGCGCTGGTCCTGATCACCACCTGGGGCGGCACCGAGTACGACTGGATGTCGGGCCAGATCATCGGCCTCGGTGTGATCGGCGTGGTGGCCCTGCTCGCCTTCGTCCTCACCGAGACCAAGGTCCGCGAGCCGGTGCTGCCGCTGCACATCTTCGGCAACCGCAACTTCAGCCTCGTCACGGTCATCGGCTTCCTGGTCGGCTTCGTGATGTTCGGGTCGATGACCTTCCTGCCGCTGTTCCAGCAGACCGTGCAGGGCGCCTCGGCCACCAACTCGGGCCTGCTGCTCCTGCCGATGCTGCTCGCGATGATGGCCGTCTCGCTGGTCGCGGGCCGGGTCACCACCACGACCGGCAAGTACAAGATCTTCGTGGTGGGCGGCGGCGCGCTGATCACCGCCGGGCTGGCGCTGCTGTCCCTGATGGACACCGGCACCACCCGCTTCACCTCGGGTCTGTACATGGCGGTGCTGGGCGCCGGCATGGGCTTCCTGATGCAGACCACGATGCTGATCGCGCAGAACAGCGTCGAGATGAAGGACATGGGCGTCGGCTCCTCGTCCGCCACCCTCTTCCGTACGATCGGCGGCTCCTTCGGCGTCGCGATCTTCGGGGCGATCTTCAACAACCAGGTGCAGGACGTCATGAAGGAGCGGCTCGGCGCCGCGGGCGCCAAGGCGACCGCGGGCGGTGGCCAGATGGACCTGAAGGCCATGGAGAAGCTTCCGGCCGCGGTCAAGGACGCGTACATGCACGCGGTCTCCGGCGGCACCCACCAGGTCTTCCTGTGGGGCGCGGCGATCAGCGTGATCGGGTTCCTCGCGGCGTGGTTCCTCAAGGAGGTGCCGCTGCGCGGCGGCCCCGCCCAGCCGGCCGACAAGGCGGACGGCGGCGCCCCGGCCCAGGCCGCGGTGGCGGAGCCCGTCTGATCCGGCCCTGATTTTCCCTGGCCAGTGGCCCCCGGTGTGCGCGCCGGGGGCCACTGGCGTGTCCGGGGCCGGGGCCGCCGCCGGGCCGTTGTCAGTGGTGCGTGCCAGCATCGGAATGTGGACGGCAACGGGGTGGGGGACGAGCGGGCGGACGGGCGCGCGGCGGGCGGCGCCGCCGTCCCGGTGCCCCTCGCCCGGCTCCGCCGGCTGCGGCTGGCGAAGGACGCGATGGACCGCGACTGGGCCGCGCCGCTGGACCTGGACGCGGTGGCGGCGCACGCCGGCTACTCCCGCTTCCACTTCATCCGCGCCTTCAAGCAGGTGTACGGGCTGACCCCCGGCCAGTACCTGAGCCGCCGCCGGATCGAGCGCGCCGAGGAACTGCTGCGTACGGCCGATCTCTCGGTCACGGAGATCTGCTGGCTGGTCGGCTTCGGCAGCCTGGGCACCTTCTCCGCGCGGTTCAAGAAGCAGACCGGCCTGACCCCGAGCGAGTACCGGCAGCGGCACGTGGGGCGGGGCGCCGGGCTGATACCGGGCTGCTACGCGCTGCTGTGGTCCGGCGGCTTCAAGTCCTTCGAGAGGCGGGACGGGCCGGGTTCCGCCGACCGCAATTCCGGAGAAGCCGGGGAGCCGCCGGGCTGCCTACGGTGAAGCGAAGGCCACGCGGGGCACCCCGCGTACGAGTACCGAGAGGCACATCATGATCAAGGGTTTGGCCATCACCACCGTGTGGGTCCTCGACCAGGACCGGGCGAAGGAGTTCTACACGGAAAAGCTCGGGCTGGAGGTCCGCACGGACATGCGGATGGGCGGCGAGGACGGCATGCGCTGGCTGACCGTCGGCGCCAAGGACCAGCCGGAGGTGGAGCTGACGCTCATGGTCCCCGGCCCGCCCGGGATGGACCCGGAGGCCGGCGAGATGCTGAAGCAGCTGGTGAGCAAGGGGCTGATGGGCGCCGGGGTGCTCAGGACGGACGACGTCAAGGCCGACTACGCGGCGCTGAAGGCCAAGGGCGTGGAGTTCCTCCAGGAGCCGCAGGAGCGCCCGTACGGCACCGAGGCGATCTTCCGCGACGACTCCGGCAACTGGTTCTCGCTGACCCAGCCCAGCGAACAGCTCGACATGAGCAAGGGCTGGGGGGACTGCGTGGAGTAGGCACCGGGGCCGGGCCGGCCGCCGCCGGTCACCGGTCCGGCAGCTGGATGACCGGGAAGCTGCCCGTGTTCGTCGGCGCGTTCTCCGGCAGCCACAGCACCGACACCGCGCCGGTCGAGCCGTCCGTCAGCTCGTCCGCGTTGCGGAAGGTCAGCCGGGCGCCCAGCACCCGGGCCTGGCCCGCCGCGATGGTCAGGCCGAGCCCGTGGCCGCGCCCGGCCCGGTCGCTGCTGCCGGTGCGGAACCGGCTCGGGCCCTCGCGCAGCAGCGCCTCCGGGAAGCCCGTGCCGTGGTCGCGCACGCGCACGACGCGCCCCTCGACGGTCACCTCGATCGGCGGCCTGCCGTGCCGGGCCGCGTTCGCGATCAGGTTGCCCAGAATCCGCTCCAGGCGCCGCGGATCGGTGGAGACCTCCGCGTCCCGCAGGATGGCGATCTTGATGTCGGGGTTCAGCGCCCGCACCCGCCGGGTGACGAACTCGCCCAGTGCCACGTCCTGGAGTTCGGCCCGCTCCGCGTAGCCGTCCAGCCGCGCCACCTCCAGCACGTCCTCGACGAGCGTGCGCATCGCCTGCGCCCGGTCCCGTACCAGCTCCGAGGGGCGGCCCGGGGGCAGCAGCTCGGCCGCGGTGAGCAGCCCGGTCACCGGGGTGCGCAGCTCGTGGGCGATATCGGCGGTCACCCGGCGCTCCGCCTCGATGCGCTTCTGGAGCGCGTCGGACATCGCGTCCACCGCCCAGGCCAGGTCGTCCGTCTCGTCCCGGATACGCCCGCCGACCTCGTCCCGGATGCGTACGGAGGTGTCGCCGTCGGCCAGCTTGCCGGCCGCCGCCGCGGCCTTGCGCAGCCGCTTGGACAGCCGTCCGCCGATCAGCACGCCGAGGGCGCAGCCGCCGACCACGACCGCCGTCGACCCGATCACGAGCGCCTGGTCGAGATCGTCCAGCACGGCGAACCGGTCGGGGAAGTAGCCCTGGATGGACAGCACCCGGCCGCCCGCGACCGGCGCCGCCGCCCACACCTTGGGCGTGGTCTGGCCGGTGTCCTCCAGATAGGTCGCCCGCTTCCCCTTGGCGACCTCGTCACGCAGCGCCTTCGGCAGCCCCGGGTCGTCCAGCTTGGCGCCGAAGCGCAGCTGGTGCGTGGTTTCGTAGATCTTCTGCGTGAAGTTGAGGCGCTCGGTCTGCACGTCGCGGCTGTTGTCCAGCATCGAGCCGCGGGCCGCGTTGTGCACGACGAGGCTCAGCGCGATCGCGACCAGCGCTCCGACGAGCGCGATCGCGGCGCTGAGCTTCCACCTCAGCCCCGTACGCAGGGCGAGCCTGACCACCGCAGGAGTCAGCCTCTCAGCTTGTAACCGAAGCCGCGGACGGTCTCGATCCGGTCCTGGCCGATCTTGCCGCGCAGCCGCTGGACGTGGACGTCGACGACGCGGGTGTCGCCGCCCCAGCCGTAGTCCCACACCCGCTCCAGGAGCCGGTCGCGGGAGAGGACCGTGCCGGGCGCGTTGGAGAACTCCAGCAGCAGGCGCATCTCGGTGGGCGTCAGCGCGACCGGCTGACCGCCTTTGCGCACCTCCATGCCCTCCGTGTCGACCTCCAGATCGCCGAAGCGCAGCACCGCCTCGGCCGGTACGGCGGCCTCCGACGCGGCGGCGCCCGAGCCGTCCGGCCCCGAGGCGTGGCCGAAGCGGCGCAGCACCGCGCGGATCCGGGCCACCAGCACGGCGCCGTCGAACGGCTTGGTCACATAGTCGTCGGCGCCGGCTTCCAGGCCGAGCACCACGTCGATGGAGTCGGCACGCGCCGACAGCATGATGACCGGCACGGTCGACTCGTCACGGATGCGGCGGCACAGGCTGACGCCGTCCAGGCCCGGCACCATCACGTCCAGCAGGGCGATGTCGGGCCGGTCGGCGCGGAACGCCTCCAGCCCGGCCAGGCCGTCGGGCATGGCGGTGACCACGAAGCCGTCCCGTTCCAGGGCGAGCTGGGTCGCCTCGCGGATGACGTCGTCGTCCTCGACGAAGAGCACATGGGTATCGGCCATGCGGTGTTCTCAATCCTCCGGTGCCGTACTGTCCCGGGGCGCGGGCTCCGCGCCCCCGGTCGAGCTGTAGTCGGTGTGGTGCCGGGCGTACTCGACGAAGCGGCCGCCCGTCCAGCGGTAGGTCATCACATCCTCGCCGGAAGCACAGCACACCTTGTCGCCGGTGTCATAGGTCTGCTTGGAGACCTCCAGCTCACCCTTGTTGACGCTCGCGTACACCGAGGGCTGCTCGTCGGTGAAGACATTGTCATAGCCGTCGCCGCTCCTGCGGTAGACGTACGAGCCGATGCCGACGGAATCCGCGCAGGTCACCACGTTGACCACGACGTCGGGGGAGGAGCCGCCGGTGAGCTTGGCGTAGGTGACCTCGACCGGGTACTCGTCCGCCGCGCAGGGTTTGGCGAGGGACTTCTTGACGTCCGCGCCGACCTTCGGGTCGTGCTTCATCAGCTCCACCGCGTCGACCTTCTGGTAGGCGACCGACGCCGAGGGGGACGGGGACGGCGCCTGGGCCGAGCGGCCGGTGGGCGCCGGGGTGCTGCTCGCCGAGCCTTCGGTCCGTACGCCCTCGCCGCCCGGGTTGCAGCCGGCCAGCAACAGCGCGAGGGCGGCCATCGATGCGACGGCCGCTCCGGTGGTCGTGCGGAAGGCTCCGGCCCGCCGGCCGGTGGTCCGCCCGGTTCCGCTCCGTACGCGTCGGGGCGGTCCGGCCCCGGGCAGGCCGCCGCCGGCCGGCGGGGGGCCGGCCGGCGTGCTCGCGGCCGTCCCGCCTCCGGCCGGCCTCTTCCTGGTCAAACCGCTCCCGCTCACAGTCCCTCTGGCTAAGCCCCCGGTGTCGCGGCCGGTCAGGCCGCGCACCGCTCCCGCTCCTGTTCGCCGCGCTCCAGCATGCGCGCGTCGATGTCGCGATTCTCCAGTTCCTGGCGCAGCCGGGCCAGGGCCCGGTGCAGCGTGCTCTTGACCGTACCGGTGGACATGCCCAGCGCCGCCGCGGTCTCCTCGGTGCTCATCTGCTCCCAGTGTCGCAGCACGACCACGCTGCGCTGCTTGGGCGCGAGCACCCCGAGGATGTCCATCAGCAGGGCCCGGTCGGCGCGCTGCTCGGTGCCGTCGTCGACGCTGGCGTCCGGGAGCTGCTCGGTGGGCACCTCCTCCAGCTTGCGGGCGCGCCACCACTCCGTACGGGTGTTGATCATGACCCGGCGGAGGTAGGCGTCGGCGAGCGACTTGTCGGCGATGCCGTCCCAGCGCCCGTAGGTGCGGACCAGGGCCGTCTGGAGCAGGTCCTGGGCGTCCACGGGGTCGGGCACCAGGCGCCGGGCGCTGCGCAGCAGGGCCTCCTGCCGCGTACGCACGTACTCTTCGAAGTCCAGTACCTTGCCGCCGCTGGTCGCCATCCCGACGCCTCCGATCCGCTTGCGATTCCCCACGTTGACCGCGCTGGTGGTCATCTCCAGCACGAGGAAGACGCTACGGAGGGGGTGTTGCGGCGTAATGTGCGTCGGCCCCACAGGCAGTGCACGGAAAACCGTCGGTTGTGTAACAGCGGGCCGGGCGTCATACCTCCGGCGGACCGGGGGCCGGAGCGGGTCATCCTCCCGGGGGACGGCGGGGGCGGCCGGAAGGGCCATGGGCCGCAGGCCGGGCGGGCGGCACGGTTCCGGTCGTCACGAAGCCGTCAAGGAAGCCGTCAACGGGCCATCAGCGAGGCCGTGGACGTGGCCGTCGCCGAGACCCGGAACGTGGCCGCGGGCGCGACCGTCAACGCGGCCGTCGCCAAAGCCCGCTTCGCACAGGCGTCGTCACCGAGCCGTCACGAGGCGCTGCGGCCGGTCGGCAGGCGGTACAGGCCACCGGCCAGCGGCTCGACCAGGCCGTCCGCCACCAGCCCGTCCAGCGCCCGCGCGCGCTGCACCGGCTCGTCCCACACCGCGTCCAGTACGGCCTGCGGCACGGGCCCGACGGCCTCGCGCAGAACGGCGAGCAGCTTGCCGCGCACCTGCCGGTCCGTACCGGCGTACGTCTGGCCACGGCGCGGCGGCCCGTCGTGCGCCGGGGAACCCGCCAGCCGCCAGGCGCACTGCGCGGAGATCGGGCAGCGCACACACTCAGGGCCGCGCGCGGTGCACACCAGCGCGCCCAGCTCCATCGTGGCGGCGGCCCACTTGGCGGCGGTCTCCTCGTCGTGCGGCAGCAGCGCGCGGGCCAGCTTGCGTTCGGCGGCGGTGGTGGCGTTCGGCGGGTACTGCCGGCCGGCGATGGCGCGCGCGAACACCCGGCGGACATTGGTGTCCAGTACGGCATGCCGCTGCCCGTACGCAAAGGAGGCCACGGCCGCGGCCGTGTACTCGCCGACGCCCGGCAGCGCGAGGAGCTGGGCGTGCTCGCGCGGTACGTCGCCGCCGTGGCGCTCCTGTATCGCGGAGGCCGCGGCGTGCAGACGCAGCGCGCGGCGCGGGTAGCCCAGGCGGCCCCAGGCGCGCACCGCCTCGCCGGGCGGCTCGGCCGCCAGGTCGGCGGGGCGCGGCCAGCGCGCCAGCCACTGTTCGTACACCGGCAGCACTCTGCTGACCGGCGTCTGCTGCAACATGAACTCGCTCACCATCACGCCCCAGGCGCCCGCCTCGGGGCGGCGCCAGGGCAGATCGCGGGCGTGCTCGTCGAACCAGTCGGTGACGGGGCCGTGCAGCCGGGCCCCCTCGGCGGCTTCGGGGGCGGCGGTGACGGTTGCGGCGCCGGTGGCGGCAGGAGTGGAAGTCATGGCACTGCCGATCCTGGCACGACGGCGCTCCGCCGTGAAACGCACCGGGCGCGCGCCACGATGGGCCCACCCGCTCGCGGGAACGCCCGGCCGGACCGGCCCGGCTCAGCGGGCCGGGACAGGGCCGGTGTGTGGCCCGCGTGACACAGGGGATGAGGATGTCCACATGATGTGGATGCCGACCGGAGTGGCGGGAGAGCCGCGATGACCACCGTACGTGACTGTCCGGCCACGATCCGCCGGGCGCTGGCCGCGCACACGACGCTGACGCTCGCCTACACCGACGACGAGGGGCCGCAGGCGTGCGCCGTGCTCTACGCCACCGCGGCACGCCCGGTGCCCTCGCTCGTCCTGGTCACCGCCGAGTCCACCCGGCACGGCCGGGCCTTCGCACGGGCCGCCGGGACCGGTCCGGGCGCCCGGGTCGCCTTCACGGCCCAGCGCGACGGACAGGAGTGGACCGAGCTGACCGGAGTGCAGGGCCGGGGCGTCTGCCACCGGCTGGCGGGCGAGGCCCGCGCGGCCGGGTGGCGTACGTATCTGGAGCGCTTCCCCTTCGTCGCGGCCGACGACCGGCTCGCGGCGGCGCTGGAACGTACCGCACTTTGGGAAGTCCGCCCGGACTGGCTGCGGTTGATCGACAACGGGCGCGGCTTCGGGCACAAGGAGGAGTGGCACGCGCCGTAGCCACCGGGTGCGGCGGGGGCGCGGCGCCTGCCGGGGCGCCCCGGGAGGACGCCCCACCGCGCCGAAGGACGGGATGCGGGACTACGCCCGCACCAATATCTTCCAGCGCCCCGCCCCCAGCCGGACGACCAGCGCGGTCAGCGGCCGGGCGAACAGCGTCACGCACAGCGTGGCGGTCAGGGTGCCCAGCGCCAGGCCGGCCACCACGTCGTGGGGGTAGTGCACACCGACGAAGACCCGGGAGAAGCCGGTCAGCAGCGCGATCGGCAGCACCAGCCAGGCCGCCGCGCGCCAGGCGAACACGATGCCGACGGCCAGCGCCGCCGCGATCGTCGAGTGGTTGCTGGGGAAGGACCAGTCGCCCTGCGGCGGGCACTGGACTATGGAGGCCGCGGCATGGGCCACGGCCCGGCAGGGCCGCTCCTCGTCCACCAGGCTCTTGACGATCTCGCTCACGAGGTACGCGACCGCGGTGCCGATCGGTACCAGGATCGCCAGCGCGACCAGCCGCTCCTCCCCCTTCCGGGACCGCCACCAGCCCAGTACGGCCAGGGCCATGAGCAGCAGGATGCCGCCTTCGGTGCCCCCGGCGGCCAGCGAATGCATCCAGCCAGGGGTGTCGTGCGCGAAGTCGGTGACGACGCGATAGAGATCGGTGCTGTACATGAACGCATACGGTACGGACTGTTACGGGAAAGCGGCATCCGGCGATCGTCCAGGAGCACACCTGACGAAAGTGGGGTGGTCACCGGGGGCGCGGGCGGCTACGGGTCACGGAGGGATCACGGCGCAGGGCGGTGCCACGGACCGGCTCCGTGGTGATGATGTGAAAAGTTGCTGCTTCGTGCGGCGGGTACTGGCCGGTGTGACAGCTGATCTCTCGTAGAGTTTCCGCGTGGGATCTCTGCGCAATCCGATCGGGCCGCTTCCCTCCTCCATCTACTGGCGGCGGAGGGCCGTTGCGCTGGCCATCCTCGCCCTGCTCGTCCTGTTGGTGGTGTGGGCCCTCAACTGGAGCGGCAACGACGGGAAGACCGGCAGCGAGGGCAAGGGCCCGGGTGCGCCGGGTCCCGCCACCTCCATCACCCCCGGCCCCAACGCGACGGATTCCGGGATCAGTCAGAAGCCGGGCGGCCGCGACGAGTCGAGCGGCGGTGGCTCCGCCGCCGGATCCGGCGGCCCGGGCGGTGCCGGCGGCTCGGGTGGCGCCGGGGGTTCCGGCGCCACGGGCGGCAGCGGCGGCGGCACGGGCTCCGGCGGCGCGCCCATAGGGGAGGGCGGCGGCGCCGTCACCGTACCGGCCGGCTCCGCGCTCCCGAACTGCGCGCCCGCCGACACGAAGTTGAAGCTGCGCAGCCTGAAGAACACCTACGGGCCCGACGAGAAGCCGAAGTTCGAGGTCACGGTCGAGAACACGGCCGACAGCGCCTGCAAGGTGGACCTCGGCCGCGGCTACGCGGCGCTGACCGTCACCGAGACCTCCGACGACGAGCGGGTCTGGTCCTCCGGCGACTGCCCGCCGGGCAGCGGCGGCAGCGCTCCCGTCCAGGTGCCGGCCGGCGGCTCGGTCACGCGGACCGTGGAGTGGGACCGCAGGCCCAGCACCTCGGAGTGCCCGACGCCGCAGGCCGAACCGGTCGGACCCGGTACGTACCTGGTCGAGGCCAAGATCGGCGGGCTGGCCGCGGTGCGCACGTCGTTCGTCCTGGCCAAGGACTGAATCACCGCGTCCGGCAACGGCGTTGGGCCGCGTTCCGCCGACGGCGATTGCGCTGTGAGCGTGCAGCCGTAGCCCGGCCGCGCAAGATCCGGCACAGTCGTCCGCATGAAGCTGCTGATGCTGGGCGGAACGGAATTCGTGGGGCGCGCGGTCACCGACGCGGCGCTGACCCGCGGCTGGCAGGTCACGGTCTTCCACCGCGGACGGCACGCGCCGCCGCCGGGAACGGCCGTCGTGCACGGTGACCGCACCGACGCGGCCACCCTCGGCGCGCTCGCCGACGGCACGTGGGACGTCGTCGTGGACACCTGGGCGGGGGCGCCGACCGCGGTCCGTGACGCGGCCCGGCTGCTGGCCGGCCGGGCCGGGCGGTACGTGTACGTCTCCACCGGATCGGTGTACGCGCCCCCGGCCGGCCCCGGGCACACCGAGGAGAGCCCGCTGGTGGACGGCTCGCCGGACGCGGACGCGGTGGCGTACGCCGAGGACAAGCGCGGCGGCGAACTGGCCGCGCTGGCCGCCTTCGGCGAGGACCGCACGCTGCTGGCCCGCGCCGGACTGATCCTCGGGCCGTGGGAAAACATCGGCCGGCTGCCGTGGTGGCTGACGCGCATCGCCCGCGGCGGCCCGGTGCTCGCGCCGGGCCCGCACGACCTCGGACTTCAGTACATCGACGTCCGCGACCTGGCCGAATGGATCCTGTACGCCGCCGGGGCCGGGCTGTCCGGCCCGTACAACATCATCAGCGAGCCGGGGCACACCACGATGGGCGAACTGCTGGGGACCTGCGTCGAGGTCACCGGCTCCGACGCCGAACTGCGCTGGACGGAGCCGGAGAAGATCCTCGCGGCCGGTATCGCGCCGTGGACGGAGCTGCCCATCTGGCTGCCGCCGGGCGAACTGTACGACGCCATCCACTGCGGCAACGCCGCCAAGGCCCACGGGGCGGGGCTGCGCTGCCGGCCGGTGGCGGAGACGGTGGCCGGGACCTGGGCGTGGCTCCAGGAACTCGGCGGCGAGGCGCCCCTGCGCCCGGACCGGAAGACGACCGGCCTGGCGCCGGAGCGCGAGGAACCGTTCCTGCGGGGCTGACGGAAGGCCGACGACAGGCCCGGGAAGGCGCGCCTGGACCCGGGCCCGGCGGACACCGCTCGCCGGGCCGCGTACCGCTTACGCGGCCCGGCTCACACGTACCGTTCGAGGATCGACGACTCCGCCAGGCGGGACAGGCCCTCGCGCACGGACCGGGCGCGGGCCTCGCCGACCCCGTCCACCGCCTGGAGGTCGTCCACGCTCGCCGCGAGCAGCTTCTGCAGGCCGCCGAAGTGGTCGACCAGGCGGTCGATGACGGCGCCCGGCAGCCGCGGCACCTTCGCCAGCAGCCGGAAGCCGCGCGGCGAGACCGCCGAGTCCAGCGTCTCGGGCGAGCCGCTGTAGCCCAGGGCGCGGGCCACGATGGGCAGTTCCAGCAGCTCGGCGTGGCTGAGGGCGTCCAGCTCGGACAGCGCCTCCGGCACCGTGCGGGAGCGCTTGGCGGTCGGCTCGGGGACGTAGTCGCGGGCGACCAGCTCGCGCTCCGGCTCGACGCCCGCGATCAGCTCGTCCAGCTGGAGGGAGAGCAGCCGGCCGTCCGTGCCCAGCTCGACCACGTACTCGGCGATCTCGGTGGCGATCCGGCGCACCATCTCCAGCCGCTGCGCGACCGCGGTGACGTCCCGGACCGTGACCAGGTCCTCGATCTCCAGCGCGGACAGGGTGCCGGCGACCTCGTCCAGGCGCAGCTTGTAGCGCTCCAGGGTCGCCAGCGCCTGGTTGGCGCGGGAGAGGATGGCCGCCGACTCCTCCAGGACGCGGCGCTCACCGTCCACGTACAGCGCGATCAGACGCATCGACTGGCTGACCGAGACGACCGGGAAACCGGCCTGTATCGAGACGCGCTGGGCGGTGCGGTGCCGGGTGCCGGTCTCCTCGGTGGGGATGGAGGCGTCCGGGACCAGCTGCACACCGGCCCGCAGGATCTTGGTGATGTCCTTGTCCAGGACCAGGGCCCCGTCCAGCTTGCACAGCTCGCGCAGCCGGGTCGCCGAGAACTCCACGTCCAGCACGAAGCCGCCGGTGCACATCGACTCGACGGTCTTGTCGAAACCGAGGACGATCAGACCGCCGGTGTTGCCGCGCAGGATGCGCTCCAGACCGTCGCGGAGCGCCGTGCCGGGCGCCACGGCGCTCAGCGAGGCCCGCATCAGACCTTCCGTACCGCCGTCGCCCGACCTCCGGGTGGGCGGCCCCCAACCGGACCTGCCACCAGACGACGATGCCCGGTCGTTGGCTGCCACTGCACTCCTCCGTCGCAAGGTCTGTCGGTGCCGCAGGCCGCCCGGCAGATGCCTTGGTCACGCAGCTCACGGGCTGCGCGGGCCGACGGCATGACTTCATTGACAGGCGAGACCGGGGCAAAGTCTACCGGCGCCCAGGCTAGAGGCTGTCTGCAAAGTCACGTCGTCCGTCCGCGCGGCAGGGCTCCCCGCGCGGGCCGGCCCTACTCGGCCGGGGCCTTCTCGCGCGGCGCCTCCCGGCGCGGACGCCGGGGCAGCACCCGCAGCGCCTCGCCCACATCGGCCACCTCCAGCACCCGCATGCCCGGCGGGATCTTGCCCGGATCGGCCGGGACCAGGGCGTGGGTGAAACCGAGCCGGGCCGCCTCGGCCAGTCGGCGCTGCACGCCCGTCACCCGCCTGACCTCGCCCGCCAGCCCCACCTCGCCGATCGCGACCAGGTTCTTCGGCAGCGGTGTGTCGCTGGCGGCGCTGGCCAGCGCGAGCGCCACGGCCAGGTCGGCGGCCGGTTCGGTCAGCTTCACGCCGCCGACCGTGGCGCTGTAGATGTCGCGCTTGCCCAGGGCCGCGATCCGCCCGCGCTGCTCCAGGACGGCCAGCATCATCGAGACGCGGGAGGTCTCCAGGCCGGAGGTGGTGCGGCGCGGGGACGGGATCTGCGTGTCGACGGTCAGCGCCTGCACCTCGGCGACCAGCGGGCGGCGGCCCTCCAGGGTGACCGTCAGGCACGTACCGGGCACCGGTTCGTCGCGGCGGGTCAGGAAGAGCCCGGACGGGTCGGCCAGGCCGATGATCCCCTCGTCGTGCAGCTCGAAGCAGCCGACCTCGTCGGTGGTGCCGTAGCGGTTCTTGACGCCGCGCACCAGGCGCAGCCGGGCGTGCCGGTCGCCTTCGAAGTTCAGCACGACGTCGACCAGGTGCTCCAGGAGGCGGGGGCCGGCGATGGCGCCGTCCTTGGTGACGTGGCCGACCAGCAGGGTGGCCATGCCGCGCTCCTTGGACGCCCGGATCAGGGCACCGGCCACCTCGCGGACCTGCGCCATGCCGCCGGGCGCGCCGTCGATCTCGGGGGAGGCGACGGTCTGCACGGAGTCCACGATCAGCAGCGACGGCTTGACCGAGTCCAGGTGTCCCAGGACGGCGGACAGGTCGGTCTCGGCGGCGAGGTACAGGTGGTCGTCGATGGCGCCGATGCGGTCGGCCCGCAGCCGCACCTGGCTGGCGGACTCCTCGCCCGTCACGTACAGCGTGCGGTGGTCGTCGCTCGCGGCCTTGGCGGCCACGTCCAGCAGCAGGGTGGACTTGCCGACGCCGGGCTCGCCGGCGAGCAGCACCACGGCGCCGGGCACCAGGCCCCCGCCGAGCACCCGGTCCAGCTCGTCCACACCGGTGGAGCGGGCGGTGGCCTGCCGGCCGTCCACCTGGCCGATGGGCAGCGCGGCGGTGGTGACGCGGCCCGGCGCGGTCGTACGGACGGCGGGGGCGCCGCCGAACTCCTCGACCGTGCCCCACGCCTGGCACTCCGGGCAGCGGCCGAGCCACTTCGCGGTGGTCCAGCCGCATTCCGTGCAGCGGTACGAGGGCCGCTCCTTGGCCGAGGATTTACGAGTCGCCATGGAGTTCACCGTAGCGGCGGGGTGTGACAACGCCGGGGCCGTCCGGTCCGGATACGGGCCGTGAACGCGGAAGTCGAGGGTGAAACACGGGTCTCGTGTCCCCTTTTGAGGGAGAACATCACCCGTATGGATTAAATGAGGCCGTGCGGCGCGATAGGTCCCGCATCCCCCGCCTACCGTCGCCGGGTGATGAGCAGCAGGTCCGATCACCCCACGCACGCCACCGGCGCACATCAGGCGCACGACGACGGCCGGCGCCGCGGCCGGCCGCGCCTCCCCGAGCGGTACGAGCCCCACCTGGACGGGCTGTTCACCTACTGCCTGTCCGTCCTGTGCGACCACGACGCGGCCACCGCCGTCCTCGGCGAGGTGCTCGCCGTCGCCGAGCGGCACCACGGGCGGCGGCCCTCCGACGCGGCCCTCTACCGCTCCTGGCTGTACGCGCTGGCCCGGTGGGGCTGCCTGCGGCGGCTCGCCGACCGGTGGCCGGACGGAGCCGACCACGGTACCGGGGCCGGGCCCGGAACCGGGCCGGGAACCGGGGCTCGCGGCGGGTCCGGAGCCGGCGCGGACAGCGGAGTTCCCTCCGGCGGGGGAACGCCCGCTCCGGACGCGGGCCCCTCCTCCACGGCCGCGGGCTCGCCCGCCACGGCCGCGGACCCGCCCGCACCCGGTACGGACCCGTCGGGCACGGCCCCGGCGGCGTCCGGCGCCGGCACGACCTTCGGCACCGGCGCGTCCGCCGCCCTCGGCGCCCCGGCCGGGTCCGACGGCACCCCGGAAGCGGCGCGCCGCCGCCGGGACCTGGCCTCCCTGGCCTGGCCGGAAGCCGCCGGCACGACCCCCGAGCAGCGCGAGGCGCTGGAACTGGCCGTACGCCACCGCCTGTCCACCGAAGAGGTCGCCGCGGTCCTCGGCGGCGATCTCGCCGCCACCCGCACCCTCCTGGCCGCCGCCTCCTGCGAGGTCGAGCGCACCCGCGCCGCGCTCGCCGTCGTCGAGTTCGGCCGCTGCCCGGACGTCGCCCAACTCGCCGGTGACTCCCAGATGCTGCTGGGCGCCGCCCTGCGCCGGGAGCTGGTCCGGCACGTGGACGACTGCGCCGAGTGCCGCCGTACGGCCGAGCGGGCCACCGCCCACGGGCCCTGGCCGGGCACCGCCCCTCTTGATCACGGCGCGCTGCCGCTGGTCGGCACCCCGCGCACGGCGGTGCACACCGCCATGGCGGCGGCGCAGAGCTCGCGTTCGGGGCGCGCCGAGGGGGTGGCGGGCGCGGGTACCTCGCCGCGCTCCGGGCGTACCGGGCGCTCGGGCGGCGTAAACGGTTCTCCTCGCTACGACCGGCGCGGATTCCCCGTCCGCCCCAAGGACCCGGCGACCCGCCGGCGCCGGGCGCGGACCCGGGCCGTGACCACGACGGTGCTCGCCACCGTGCTGGCGGCGCCGGTGCTCGCCCTGTGGGCCGCCTACCGGGGCGCGCCGTCGGCCGAGGCGGAGGGACCTGCGGTGGCGGCCGGCGAGACGGCCGGCGCCGGCACGTTCGACGGCGATTCGTACCAGAACGCGAGCAGCGCACGGACGTCCGCCGGGCCGCACCTCGCCTCCGCGAGCGGGCTGCCCGCCGTCTCGGTGCAGGTCGTCGGCGCGGACGGCATGCTGCTGCGGCCCGGCGAACCGGACCGCTCCGGCACCGGCCCCGGGCGGCTGACCGTCACGGCGCGGCCGGGCGGCGGCGGCACGGCCGTCACGCTCACCGCGTCCGGCGGCGCGCCGGTCCACTGGTCGGCGCGGGCGGGCGCGCCGTGGCTCCGGCCGAGCGCCACGGCCGGGGTGCTGCGGCCCGGCGAGTCCACCACGGTCGTGGTGACCGTGGACCACGGCCGGGAGCCGGAGGGGTACTGGAACGCGCGGGTCACCCTGGCGCCCGGCGGGACGACGGTGACGCTGGAGGGATGGGGCGAAGGGGGCGGCGGCCACGGGCCGGGGCCCGGAAAACCCCCGGGGGACGGTCCCGGCCCCCGCCCCGGGACCGGGCCGACCTCGTCGGCACCGGAGCCGACGGACCGGCCGACGGTGCCGCCCACCCCCAGTCCCACGTCCCCACCGGCGACGGGCGGGCCGACCACGGGGCCGAGCCCGTCACCGAGCGCGACGGGCACGGCGGGCTGACCGGCGGGTGCGCGCCGCCCGCCACCGCGAGCCGCCCACACCCCGGGCGCTTACGCGGCCACCACCGCGCGCCCCCGGACATCCGTACTCCCGTACTTCCGCACTCCTACTTCGGATCCGCCGGATGCGGCGCCATCGGCAGGCTCGCCGCCAGACGTTCCTCGCAGAGTTCGACGAGGCGGGCGTAGCCCTCCTTGCCCATCAGCTCGGTCAGCTCGGGCCCGTAGGACACGTAGACCGGCTCGCCCGCTCCGTGCGCGGAGGTCGCCGACGTGCACCACCAGTGCAGGTCGTGGCCGCCGGGGCCCCAGCCGCGGCGGTCGTACTCGCCGATGGTGACCTGGAGGACGCGGGTGTCGTCGGGGCGGTCGATCCAGTCGTAGGTACGCCGGACCGGCAGCTGCCAGCACACATCCGGCTTGGTCTCCAGGGGCTCGCGGCCCTCGCGCAGCGCGAGGATGTGCAGCGAGCAGCCGGCGCCGGCCGGGAAGCCGGGGCGGTTCTGGAAGATGCACGAGCCCTTCCAGCGCCGGGTCTGCCGGTCGCCGTCCTCGTCCTCCTGGGTCCAGCCGGTGGACGTACCGACATCGTGGAACTGCCACAGGTCGGGTGTGAGCCGTGCCACGTGCTCCGCGACCCGCTGCTCGTCCTCCTCGTCGGAGAAGTGCGCGCCGAGCGTGCAGCAGCCGTCGTCCGCCCGGCCCGCCTCGATGCCCTTGCAGCCGCTGCCGAAGATGCACGTCCAGCGGGAGGTGAGCCAGGTCAGGTCGCAGCGGAAGACCTGCTCGTCGTCGGCGGGGTCGGGGAAGGTGACCCAGGCGCGGGCGAAGTCCAGACCGCCGACCTCGTCGGCCCGAGCCCCTTGCGCCTCCTGCGCCGCACGCGCAGCACGCTGCTTTTCCGCCTTCTTCAGGGCTTTTTCCTGCTTCGCCTTGTTCGTCTTAGCCACGGCTCCAGCCTAAGACGGCCGGTGCCCGGTGCCGTCATCCCGAGGCCGGGGGCTCGCCGTCGGCGCCCGTCCGCCCGCAGTAGGTTCAACGGTATGAGACTCGGTGTCCTCGATGTGGGTTCGAACACGGTCCATCTGCTGGTGATGGACGCGCACCCGGGCGCGCGTCCGCTGCCCGCCTACTCCCACAAGGCGGAGCTGCGGCTGGCCGAACTCCTCGACGAGGACGGCGCGGTCGCCGACGCGGGTGTGGAGCGGCTGGTGGCCACGGTCCGGGCCGCGGTGCAGGTCGCGGAGGACAAGGGCGTCGAGGACGTGCTGCCGTTCGCCACCTCGGCGATCCGCGAGGCGGCCAACGGGGAGGACGTGCTGCGCCGGGTCGCCCTGGAGACCGGCGTACCGCTGCGGGTGCTCTCGGGCGAGGACGAGGCCCGGCTGACGTTCCTGGCGGCCCGCCGCTGGCTCGGCTGGTCGGCGGGCCGGCTGCTGGTGCTGGACATCGGCGGCGGCTCGCTGGAGATCGCGTACGGGCTGGACGAGCAGCCGGACGCGGCGGTGTCGCTGCCGCTCGGCGCGGGCCGGCTGACCGCGGCCGACCTGCCGGGCGATCCGCCGGAGGCGGAGGACATACGGGCGCTGCGCAAGCGGGTACGGGCCGAAATCGGGCGGGTGGTGAGCGATTTCACGCGCTTCGGCACGCCCGACCACGTCGTGGGCACCTCCAAGACCTTCAAGCAGCTGGCCCGTATCGCCGGCTCCGCCCGGTCCGCCGACGGCCTCTACGCCCAGCGTGAGCTGGACCGCAAGGCGCTGGAGGAGTGGGTGCCGCGGCTGGCGGGGATGACCGGCGCGGAGCGCGCCAAGCTGCCCGGCGTCTCCGAGGGCCGCTCGCGCCAGCTGCTCGCCGGGGCGCTGGTCGCGGAGGCCGCGATGGACCTGTTCGGCGTGCGCACGCTGGAAATCTGCCCGTGGGCGCTGCGCGAGGGCGTGATCCTGCGCCACCTGGACCACCTGCCGCCGGGGTAGGGCGCCGCCGACGCCCGTCGGCGGCGGCCCGTACCCTGTCCCTCGTGACGGAGCCAGTGGTGCGCATCCCGGATGCGAAGGTCGCCCTGTCCACGGCCTCGGTGTATCCGGAGTCGACGGCGACGGCCTTCGAGATCGCCGCGCGCCTGGGCTACGACGGCGTCGAGGTCATGGTGTGGACCGATCCGGTCAGCCAGGACATCGAGGCGCTGCGCCGGCTCTCCGACTACCACGGGGTGCCGATCCTGGCCGTGCACGCGCCGTGCCTGCTGATCACGCAGCGGGTGTGGTCCACGGACCCCTGGGTGAAGCTGCAGCGCGCGCGCAACGCCGCGGAGAAGCTCGGCGCGTCGACGGTGGTCGTCCATCCGCCCTTCCGGTGGCAGCGCAATTACGCCCGCGAGTTCGTCCGCGGAGTGTGGCGGATGGAGAGCGAGACGGACGTCCGGTTCGCCGTCGAGAACATGTACCCGTGGCGCTACCGGGACCGCGAGATGCTGGCGTACGCGCCGGACTGGGACCCGACGAAGGACGACTACCGGCACTTCACCGTCGACCTCTCGCACACCGCCACCTCCCGCAGCGACGCCCTGCACATGGTCGACCGGATGGGCGAGCGCCTGGCGCACATCCACCTCGCCGACGGCAACGGCTCCAACAAGGACGAGCACCTGGTGCCGGGGCGCGGCTCGCAGCCCTGCGCCGAGCTGCTGGAGCGGCTGGCCGCCACCGGCTTCGGCGGACACATCGTGATCGAGGTCAACACCCGGCGGGCGATGTCCGGGGCCGAGCGCGAGGCGGACCTCGCGGAGGCACTGGCCTTCACCCGGCTGCACCTGGCGTCGCCGACGTGGGTGCCGGGGTCGTGACCCCCGGCCCCACCGGGGCCCGGGGCACCCGCAGGCGCGGCCGCCCCTCCCGTACGGACTCCGGCGACGGCCCCGGCGCGCGCGAACGCATCCTGCGCCGCAGCAGCACCTGACCGGTCCCTGACCGGGCGGAAGCGCCCCGCGGCGGGTGTCCGCACAGCGGTCACTCGTCTCACATGCCGGATTCGCTGTCCAGATCTTGGAGCCGGGGCGTAGTCTCGACTGATTCACGTACGTACGCGCACTGGGCGTACGAGAGACGTACACGCACCCGAGGGAGTGGATCCACGTGCCCGAGCTGAGGTCCCGCACCGTCACCCATGGCCGCAACATGGCCGGCGCCCGCGCGCTCATGCAGGCCTCGGGCGTAGCGCGCGAGGACTTCGGCAAGCCCGTGATCGCCGTGGCGAACAGCTTCACCGAGTTCGTGCCGGGCCACACCCACCTCCAGCCGGTCGGCCGGATCGTCAGCGAGGCGATCAAGGAGGCCGGCGGCATCGCCCGCGAGTTCAACACCATCGCGGTCGACGACGGCATCGCCATGGGCCACGGCGGCATGCTCTACTCCCTGCCGTCCCGCGACCTGATCGCCGACTCCGTCGAGTACATGGTCGAGGCGCACTGCGCGGACGCGCTGATCTGCATCTCCAACTGCGACAAGATCACCCCGGGCATGCTGATGGCGGCGATGCGCCTGAACATCCCCACCGTCTTCGTCTCCGGCGGCCCCATGGAGGCCGGCCGGGCGACCCTCGTCGACGGCACGGTCCGCAAGCTGGACCTGGTCAACGCCATCTCCGACGCGGTGGACGAGAGCGTCTCGGACGAGGACATCCTCCGTATCGAGGACAACGCCTGCCCGACCTGCGGCTCCTGTTCCGGCATGTTCACCGCCAACTCGATGAACTGCCTGACCGAGGCCATCGGCCTGTCGCTGCCCGGCAACGGCACGGTGCTGGCCACCCACACCGCCCGCCGGGCGCTGTACGAGAACGCCGGCCGCACCGTCGTGGAGATCACCAAGCGGTACTACGACCAGGACGACGCGACCGTGCTGCCCCGCAGCATCGGCTCCCGCGCCGCCTTCGAGAACGCCATGGCCCTGGACATCGCCATGGGCGGCTCCACGAACACGATCCTGCACCTGCTGGCCGCCGCCCAGGAGGCCGGGCTGGACTACGGCCTGGAGGACATCAACGCGGTCTCCCGCCGGGTGCCCTGCCTGGCCAAGGTCGCGCCGAACGTCGCCCCGGGCGGCACGTACTACATGGAGGACGTGCACCGGGCCGGCGGCATCCCGGCCATCCTGGGCGAGCTGTACCGGGCCGGGCTGCTCAACGAGGACGTGCACACCGTGCACAGCTCCTCCATGGCGGACTGGCTGAAGACCTGGGACGTGCGCGGCGGCTCGCCGTCCCCCGAGGCCGTCGAGCTGTGGCACGCGGCGCCCGGCTGCAAGCGCTCCGCCACCGCCTTCTCCCAGTCCGAGCGCTGGGACAGCCTCGACCTGGACGCCGCGGGCGGCTGCATCCGCGACCTCGCGCACGCCTACTCCGCCGACGGCGGCCTGGCCGTCCTCAAGGGCAACCTGGCCGAGGACGGCTGCGTGGTGAAGACCGCGGGCGTCGACGAGTCGATCTGGACGTTCGAGGGCCCGGCCGTGGTCTGCGAGTCGCAGGAGGAGGCCGTCGAGAAGATCCTCGGCAAGCAGGTCAAGGACGGCGACGTGGTCGTCATCCGCTACGAGGGCCCCAAGGGCGGCCCCGGCATGCAGGAGATGCTCTACCCGACGTCCTTCCTCAAGGGCCGCGGCCTGGGCAAGACGTGCGCGCTGGTCACCGACGGCCGCTTCTCCGGCGGCACCTCCGGCCTGTCCATCGGCCACGCCTCCCCCGAGGCGGCCTCCGGCGGCACCATCGCCCTGGTCGAGGACGGCGACCGGATCCGCATCGACATCCCGAACCGCAGCATCGGACTCCTGGTGCCGGAAGCGGAGCTGACGGCCCGCCGGGCGGCGCTGGGCGGCGTGTACGCGCCGAAGCAGCGCGAGCGCAAGGTCTCGCAGGCCCTGCGCGCCTACGCGGCGATGGCCACCAGCGCCGACAAGGGCGCGGTGCGCGACGTGACCAAGCTGGGCTGAGCCCGGCCCCCGGCCTCGTGGGCCCCGTCCGCCGTCACCAGCGGGCGGGGTCCGTCGCGTCCGCGGCGAAGACCGAACCGTCCGGCGCCGCCGCGTAGATCCGGCCGTGCCGCGGGTCCGGCAGCGGCGCGGGCAGCTTCTCCAGGTACCCGCTGCGGCCGGTGGCGAGCCGGGGCGGCGTCTGGCCGAGCAGCGCCCCGCGCCGGGTGTCCACGGCCAGCAGCCGCCCGTCGGCGCCGGTGAAGTACAGCCGGTCGTCCGCCGGGGCGAGCACCGGCGCCGAGGCCCGGCTGACGGAGGTCTCCACGGTCCAGTGCCGGTCGCCGACGGCCTGGAGGGTGCCGCCGGCCGCGAGCACATAGGCCGTCTCGCCGCGTACCACGGCCGCCGCGTCGTCCACCGGCGCGGCCAGCGGCAGCCGCCGTACCCGGTGGGTTCCGGGGTCGTAGCGGACGACGGCCGCGGTGCGCGTGACGATCAGCGGGTCGGCGGCGGTCAGGTAGACCGATCCGGACGCGCTCGCGCCCACCACGGTGAGCGCGCCGGGCAGCCGCCGCTCCCAGCGGACCGTGCCGTGCGCCGGGTCGATCGCGGTGACCACGGTGGTGGCCCCGTCGGCCGCGACGGTGGCCGCGTAGGCGGTACGGCCGTCCCCGTACGCGGTGAACTGGCCGAGCGGCTGGGCGGGGAAGCGTTTGTGCCAGCGCTCCTGGTGGGTGGCGCTGTCCAGGGCGGTGACCAGGCCGTCCGCCGCCGTCAGCAGCATGGTGCCGCCCACGAACCGGACCTCGGGCGCGTACCCGGCCAGCTCCTTGCTCCAGCGCGTCGCCCCCTGCCCGCCGGGCGACGGGTCGAGCGCCTCCAGCCGCTTGCCGTCGGGGGACCGTACGTAGAGCAGTCCGCCGGAGAACACCGGAGCGCCCGGCGGGGTGTCGCCCTTGTGCACCGGCCCGCTCGCCCGCCGCCACGTCACCGTGCCGTTCCCCGGCTCGACCCGCGCGGCCTTCAGCCCCCGCTCGACGCAGAACAGGGCGTTCGCGCCGTACGCGCAGAAGGGCGTCTCGGCCGGGTACCCGGCGGGCCGCTGGACCAGCGGCGTGTGCCAGGGGCGGAAGGCCGGGGCGGTGCTGCCGGCGGTGCGCGTCTGGAGCGCCGGGTCGTCGCCGGAGCCCAGGAACCGTACGCCCGCGAAGATCCCCGCACCGGCCAGCACGGCCGCCACGCCGGTCCAGACGGCCCAGCGGCGGGCGCCACGCGGGGCGCGGGACGTCTCTTTTCCCGCGGCGGGCGCGGCGGCGTCCGGTCCCGCTCCCTCTCCCGGTCCCACCTCCGCTTCTGCTTCCGCTTCCGGGGCCGCTTCCGGCTGCCGGTCCCGTACGTGCGTGGCCCCGGCCGGGTCCGGCGCGGCGGACGGCACGGGCGCCGGGGCGATCCGTACGGGCTCCCGCTGGGCCGGCACGCGCGCGTCCTCCGGAGCGGGGGCGCCCTCCGGCGAACGGCCGCCCTCCGGCACAAGGGCGACCGGAGTGTCCGGGATACTCGCGAGCAGGTCGTCGTGCGCTTCGGTGGGCACCTCGGTGTGCAGCATCCGCATCAGCATGTCCGGCGTCGGCCGGTCGGACGGGTGCTTCGCCAGGCAGGTGCGGATCAGCGGCGCCAGGTCCTCCGGAACGCCCGTCAGATCCGCCTCGTCGTGCACCACTTGGTACGCGACGATGTACGGGCTCTCCGAGTCGAACGGCCCCCGCCCGGTCGCCGCGTGCACCAGCACCGAGCCCAGCGCGAAGACGTCCGCCGCCGGGCCCACCTCGCGCGGGCGCTGGAACTGCTCGGGCGCCATGAACGGCGGCGTACCGATGAGCTTGCCGGTCTCGGTGCGCATCTCGCTGTCCGAGGGGCGCGAGATACCGAAGTCGATGACCTTGGGGCCGTCCGCGGCGAGCAGCACGTTGCCCGGCTTGAGGTCGCGGTGCACCACGCCCGCCCGGTGGATGTCGCGCAGCGCCTCGGCCAGGCCCGCGGCCAGCCGCCGCAGCTCGGCGGGCGCCAGCGGGCCGTTGCGCTTCACATGGTCGCCGAGGGTCGGCCCGGGGATGTAGAGGGTGGCCATCCAGGGGCGGCCGGCGTCCGGGTCGGCGTCCACGACCGGCGCGGTGAACGCGCCGCTCACCCGCCGCGCCGCCGCCACCTCCTGCCGGAACCGGCCGCGAAACTCGGGGTCCTGGGCGAACTCGGCGTGCACCACCTTCACCGCCAGGCGCAGCCCCGACGACGACCGCGCCAGGTGCACCACACCCATCCCGCCGGAGCCCAGGCGCGCGTCCAGACGGTACCGGCCGGCGTATCGCGGACGTTCCGCTTCCGGGTCCGCTTCTGAACCGCGCAGCGGCGGCATCTTCCCACCCCCGTGTCCATGGGCCGCAGATGCGACGCACGGAGCCTAGTCGATGGTGCGTACGGGACAGGTGAGGCTTGCTAGCGTGCGCGGTGCACCGGCCGCGGCACGCGGACCGGGCCGCGACACCGGGACCACGCAACGGGGAGTACGCATGAGCAGCACGCCTGAGAACACCGTCGGTACGGACGGCACCGGCACGGACGGCGCCGCGGCGGTCGCGGAGGCGGAGGCGGTCACGGCGGCCGAGGGCGTGGCCGCCGAGGCGATGGCGGCGACCGCGGCCTCCTACCCGGTCGCGCCCGGCTACCGCGTCAACGTCCGCAGCGGCCCGAGCACCGGCGCCTCCGTCGTCCGGCAGCTCCCGTACGGCGCGCGGGTCACCATCCGCTGCCAGCGCCACGGCCAGCGGGTCAGCGGCCCGTACGGCACCACCGACATCTGGGACTGCATCGCGCCCGGCGAGTACGTCTCGGACAGCTATGTGCACACCGGCAGTGACGGCCTCGTGGCACCGCGCTGCGCCAACTGACCGGCCGGAGCCGGCCGGGCACGGGACGGCCCGGCCCGCCCCGGTGCGCGGCGTCCCCGGCCCGCCCGGGCGCGTCCCCGGGCACCCCGGCCCACCAGGGATAATCGCCGGTATGAGCGACGAGACACCGCCCGCCCCGGACCGGTCCGGCCCCGAACCGGTCCCGATCCGCTTCTTCGGGACCACCTGGCTGCACCACGACGGCGGCTACGGCCTGCGCCGGGCCGGGACCGCCGTCGGCTCCCTGGCACTCGCCGCCGCCGGCGCGGTGGTGCTGCGCTTCGCCTTCCAGGGCCTTCAGATCGCCGAGGTCGGCTCGTTCCTCAACGCCCTCATCGTGGCCTGCTTCGCGGTGTGCAGCGCGGTCGCCTTCCGCCGTACATGGGAACGGCTGACCCGCCCCGCCGACGCGGCCGGTGACCGCCCGGTCGACCGGTCCGCGCAGAGCATGCAGCTCATCGGTTTCATCGGCTCCTTGCTCGCCTACTTCTGCCGCACCCTGGTCGAGGCGCCGGGCGAGGGGCTGCGGCGCGCCGAGTACGAGGCGGAACGCGAGCGCTACGAGCGCCGCCGGAAGGCGCGTACGGGCAACCCGGCGGCCAAGAAGACGAAGAAGAAGCGCGGCTGAGACCTGCGCCGCGCCCGTCTCACTCCCCGGGCGTGCGGGCCACGGCGATCGCCAGGCCGTCCTCGTGGACGTGGTGCCGCACGATCACGCCGTCCCGCACGGTGAACCGAAGTGCGAACGGCGGCCGGAAGCCCTTTACCGGTCGCCCGCACGTCCCGCCGCGCCTCAGTACTCCCAGTCCGGCTTTCCTTCCCCGTACAGCCAGTCGTCGAAGAGGTCCGTGAGGTCCTCGTCCGTACGGTCCTGGCAGAACTCGATGAACTGCCGGGTGTCGGCGCTGCCGTGCCGGTGTTCCGCCGGCCAGTCCTTCAGGATCGAGAAGAACACCTTGTCGCCGACGGCCTTCCGGAGCTGCTGGAGGACCATGCCGCCGCGCTTGTAGACGGGATCGCCGGTCACGTTCTCCGGGCCGCCCGGGTCGCCGGGCGGGAAGCCCCAGATCTCCTCGTCGTCCTCGTCCGTCTCGTACAGCTCGTCGAACTGCTGCTGCGCCGTACGGCCGCCCTTGTCCTCCTCCCACAGCCATTCCGCGTACTGCGCGAACCCCTCGTTGAGCCAGATGTCCTTCCAGGTCTTCGGTGTCACCGAATCGCCGAACCACTGGTGCGCGGTCTCGTGCACCACCGTGCCCTCGTCCGGCGCCCCGGCGTAGACCGGCTTGGTCTGCGTCTCCAGCGCGCCCCAGTCGACCCGCTCCGGCGTACGGTCGACGATCGCCCCGGCGGTGGTGAACGGATACGGGCCGAACCGTTTCACCGACCAGTCCAGGATCTCGTCCAGCCGGTCCAGCGCCCCCGCGCTCTCCTTGGCCTCCGCCGGGTCCACCGCCGTGTAGACGGGCAGCCCGCCCTTGGTCCGCGTCTCCGTGACGGTGAACTTCCCGATCGTCGCGGTGGCGAGGTAGGAGGCCATCGGCTCGGCGTTGTGCCACTCGAAGGTGGTCCGGCCCTTCGCGCTCTTGCGGCTGCGCAGCTCCCCGTTGGCGACGGCGGTGTAGCCGTCCGGCACGGTGATCCTGAAGTCGTACGCGGCCTTGTCGCGCGGGTGGTTGTTGCCGGGGAACCACGTCATGGACCCGGCCGGCTGGCCCGCGACGAACGCCCCGTCCCCGGTCCGCACCCAGCCCTCGGTGGCGCCGTCCTGGTCCGTCATCTCCTCCGGCGTGCCGTCGTACTCGACCGTCGTCCGGAACGCGGCGCCCTTCTTCAGCCGCTCCGCCGGCCGGACGGTCAGCTTGTGCCCCTTGCGCGAGAACTGGGCGTCCTTGCCGTCCACCCGCACCCCGTGCACCTTCATCCCCTGGAGGTCCAGCTTGAAGGAGGCGAGGTCCTCCTGCGCCGTGGCGCTGATCTCGGCGGTGGCGTCCAGTGTGCCGCCGCGGACGTCGTAATCCAGGTCGAGCCCGTAGTGGCCGACCTGGTACCCGCCGTTGCCGAGGGCGGGGAAGAGCGGGTCCTGCACGCTGCCCGCGCCCTCCGTGCCGTCCAGCCGGGTCGCGCTCGTACAGGAGGACAGCAGCAGGGCGACGGAGAGCGCGGCGGTCGCACCGCAGGAGCGGAGAGGCCGGCGGGTCACGGGGCTCCTAGGGTCGTGGGGACGGGGTGATCAAGCTCCCCGACCCTACGGCCCTTTGGCCCCGCAACGCCGCCCCCTTCCGCTTAACGGTGCTTATCCACCCTTATGTCCGGCTGTCGGTGCGATCGTGGCGGTGGCGGCACCGGCACCGGGAGCCGTCCCCCGCGGGGCGCCGGGCCGTGGCCCGCCCACCGGACCCGGACCGCCGCCGGACCCCGCACCGCCGCCGGGCCCCGCGCCGTCCCCGGCCCCCGTCCCGCCCGCGTCCGCGTCCGGATCACCGGCCGGCCGCCGCCGCTCCGCCCAGCTGCCGAGCGCCGCCGCGCAGGCGCGGTCCAGGTGCCGCAGCCCGGAGAGGTCCAGGACGACGGCCCGGTCGCGCGGCAGCGCCTCCAACTGGTCCAGCAGCCTGGGCAGCCGCAGGAACGTGGCGTTGCCCAGGGCGCGGACCCGGATGGGCCCGCTCTCCGCCAGCCCCGACACCTCAAGGTGCGCGTGCGAGGTCTCCCAGGCGGACTTCGCGACCGCCATCAGCAGCCCGATGACGACACCCTCGAACATGTTGGTGACGACGATCGCGATGGCGGTTCCCGCGAGCACCACGGCCTCGCCCCGGTGCTCACGCCACAGCGGCACGAGATCCCGTACGGGAATGAGCTTCCAGCCCGCGTGGACGAGCACCCCCGCCAGGGCGGCCAGCGGCACGACGCCCAGCGCCGTCGGGAACGCCGCCGCGAACAGCAGCAGCCAGACGCCGTGCAGCACCCGCGACACCTTCGTACGGGCCCCCGCCCGGACGTTCGCGGAGCTGCGGACGATCACCGCGGTCATCGGCAGCGCGCCGAGCAGCCCGCACACCGTGTTGCCCGCGCCCTGCGCCATCAGCTCCTTGTCGTAGTCCGTACGCGGTCCGTCGTGCAGCCGGTCCACGGCCGCGGCGCTGAACAGCGACTCGGCGGACGCGATGAGGGCGAAGGCCAGGATGGTGCCGATCGCGCCGACGCCCACCAGCCGGGCGAAGTCCGCACCCCCCGGCGGCTGTACGGCGGACAGCAGCCCCTCGACCTCCACCCGCGCGACCGGCAGCCGGAGCGCGGCGACGGTGGCGGTGGCCAGGATCACCGCCGCGAGCGGTGCGGGCAGGACGCGGGCCGCGCGCTGCCAGCGCGGCCACACCACCAGGACGGCGATGGTGCCGACGCCGATCGCCGTCGCGGTCAGCGCCTGGTCCGACCAGACCGTGTCGGCCGCCAGCTCCGGCAGGCCGCCGAGGTTGGCGAGGCCGGTGCCGGGGGCCTTGGCGTCGGTGAGCGCGTACAGCTGGCCGGCGATCAGGACGAGGCCGATGCCCGCCAGCATGCCCTGGACGACGGCCACGGAGATCGCGCGGAACCACCGCCCCAGCCGCAGCGCGCCCATCCCGAGCTGAAGCACTCCGGCGGCCAGCACCAGCGCGCCCAGCGTGCTCAGCCCGAATTCCTGCACCGCTTCGTAGACGAGGACGGTCAGTCCGGCCGCCGGGCCGCTGACCTGGAGGCTGCTGCCGGGCAGCAGCCCGGTGAGCAGGCCGCCGACGATGCCGGTGACGAGGCCGAGTTCGGCCGGGACGCCGGAGGCGACGGCCACGCCGACGCACAGCGGTACGGCGACCAGGAAGACGACGAGGGAAGCGGTGAAATCCGGGCGTATGGCCATGAGTTTCCGCATGAGGATGCCTCCAGCGCGTTGCGGTGGAACGCACGGCACGGACGTGTGCCGTGCGGAGGTACGGATGTCCGGATCGATCCGTGAAGGGGTGCTGCGCGGGCACGGGGGACGGCCCGTGGGGCGCCTGTCGGCAGGCGCGGCCGGGAGATCTTTCGCCGGTGATGGGGGGTGGCGGTGACCAGCCACTGGTCACCAGCCGTCGGTCACCGCCGAAGCGGATCAGCAGCGAAAGACGCGATGACTGATCGGAAGCTGCCCCGAACGTGTCAGAGGCATGGCACGGTGTCCGGTGACCGGGGCCGTCGGCGACGGGCCGGCGGCCGGCGGGACCGTGGGGTCGCTCGCGCACCTGGTCTGGTCGCCGGGGTGGAAGGCCGGCACACCGGTCGTGGACCGGGCGGCGCGGCCGGTCGGGCAGCGCTCGGCCACCGAGTCCGCGGGCCCGCCCTCTTCGTACGCGTACGGCGCGACGGCGTCGAGCGCACCCCGTACGCCGGCGGCCCGCACACCGGTCCCGGCGCCGGCCGTGATCCCGGCCCCGGGCGCCCGCCCGTACGCGCCCTCGGCGCCGACCGGGAACGCCAGCAGTGCTGCCACGACGAACAGCAGCACGCGGCGCATGGCGTCGCCCCCTCTTCCCGCATGGTTGGGCGGTCAACTTCATTCTGTCCACCGCGACATGACTTTGCGCGAGTCGCCGTGTAACCGTCGTGTAAACGCTGAGTCAGCGAAAAGGAACAGTCGATTCCGATCACTACGGCGCCCGCCGGAGCGCGCCCGCCCTTGACGTGCCGAGCTGCCCGCCGTCCTGATGCCGCAGCTCCTCCTGTACGGCCTGTTCGCCCCGCGGGACACGTGCAGCCGATTCTCAGGGCGCTCCCCGACGACCTAGGCGATGCGAGGATGACCGGGCACCGCGCGGCCCGCCCGGCCGCCGTACCCGAAGCCCCACCGGCGAGGTGAACCGCAACATGACCCAGAAGGTCGCCGTACTCGGCACCGGAAAAATCGGCGAGGCCCTCCTCAGCGGCATGATCCGAGGCGGCTGGGCCCCCACCGACCTCATGGTCACCGCCCGCCGCCCGGAACGCGCCGACCAGCTCCGCACCCGCTACGGCGTCACCCCCGTCACCAACGCCGAGGCCGCCCAGAGCGCGGACACCCTCATCCTGACCGTCAAGCCGCAGGACATGGGCGCCCTGCTCACCGAGCTGGCCCCGCACGTCCCCGCCGACCGCCTCGTCATCAGCGGCGCCGCCGGCATCCCCACCGCCTTCTTCGAGGAGCGGCTGCCCGCGGCCACCCCGGTCGTCCGCGTCATGACGAACACCCCGGCCCTCGTCGACGAGGCCATGTCCGTCATCTCGGCCGGCACCCACGCCACCGCCGCGCACCTCACCCGCGCCGAGGGGATCTTCGCCACCGTCGGCAAGACGCTGCGCGTCCCGGAGACCCAGCAGGACGCCGCCACCGCCCTCTCCGGCTCCGGCCCGGCGTACTTCTACTTCCTCGTCGAGGCGATGACCGACGCCGGCATCCTGCTCGGCCTCCCGCGCGACAAGGCCCACGACCTGATCGTGCAGGCCGCGATCGGCGCGGCGACCATGCTCCGGGACAGCGGCGAGCACCCGGTCACCCTGCGCGAGAACGTCACCTCGCCGGCCGGCACCACCATCAACGCCATCCGCGAACTGGAGAACCACGGCGTACGGGCCGCCCTGATCGCCGCCCTCGAAGCCGCCCGCGACCGCAGCCGCGAACTGGCCTCCGGCAACGGCTGACCCCGCTCCGTACGCACGGAACCCGGCCGGCCACGCCCCCGTACGGAACCGGCCCGCCCGGCCCCGTACGTACGGAATCGGACCCGGCCCGGCCGGCCCGTGGCCACCGCCGCACAAGACCCGCGCGGTGGCCACGCCCGCACCGGCCGCAGCAGCTCCACCACCACCTCGGCCGTGTCCTTCTTGAGCGCGCCGTCCCTCACCCGCGCGGCCACGGCCGGGTACGTCACCTTCGAAACCACGAACGTGTGCCCGTAGCGCTGGTCGAAGCGGACCGCCAGGCCCATCGGCCGGCTGCGAGGAGAGACGCGAAACGGCCGTCGAGGCGGGTTTGAAGCGCCCCAACCCCTCATGTAGTGTTCTCCGAGTTGTCACGGAGCCGACCGGCGCCGTGACAGCCCCTCACGCCAAACGGCACCATCACTACCTGCACGACTCCCGAACGGGACGGATTTCGGCATGCCGGAATTCGACCGCGACTCGATTATGAGTCACCGGGAAAAGCCGCTAAAGTAGTGATCACGCCGGAAGGCGCGAACAACCCCCTCCGACGGGGAAATTCGGATTCACATTCGAACCGACCGCTTCCATAACCGGAAGCCCGGAACGGAAAACGGATCTGATAACGTCGGAAAGGCCGGAAAGCGAAAGCCGGACGGCCGGCCCGCTCCAGCAGGGAGCCGGAAACGGAAAGCGGAAACGCCGAACGGATCTGGTAAGGTTGGAACCGCGCAGAAGCCGAAAGGCCGAAACGCACCGGCGGAAATCAGGACCGCGAGGATCTGATAGAGTCGGAAACGCAAGACCGAAGGGAAGCGCCCGGAGGGCCCGGTGAAACGGGACCGAAGGAAGCGTCCGTTCCTTGAGAACTCAACAGCGTGCCAAAAGTCAACGCCAGA